>DPWD01000041.1 GCA_003526465.1 Hyphomonadaceae bacterium | reverse complement strand
GAAGGCGCTCCCATCGCCAGCGCGGGCGGCGGCGATGAGGCGCGCTTCGTCATGACCGCTCATCGTCGCGCGACCGGCCAGGCTTCAGGAGCGCGAACGCTGCGCTGCCCAGCGAAGTCACCGTCATGGTGGCCGCGATGACCAGAAACGCCATGCGCCGCTCGCCGTCCATGAACGCGAAGGCGAGCCAGAAGCCGATTGCCAGAACGCCGAACACGAACGCCTCGCCCCAAGGCGCGCGCGGCGCGCTGTCGTTCTTCAGCAACGCGTAAAGTTCAGCTGGCGGCTCCTTGCCGGCCTGCAGCGCCGCCTTGATTACGTCGAGCGTCTGCCGGCGGCGCTGGTGTTCAAGCAAGCTGACCCAGCCTTGACCGATCATGCCGATGGCGACTGCGCCGAAGATGAACAGCATTATGGTTGTGTTTTCCATCGCCTCACCCGCCAAAGAAGCGCCGCTTCAAGCGCGTCAGCATTTCTCGCCGGCGGGCGAGAAATGACAAGCCCAGAACCGCGGCGGCGACCCAGAAGAACGCCTCGAGCGCAAGCGCCGCGGCTGTGACGAGCGCGGTCCAGAACGCAAGGCTCGGCTTGAAGAAGAAGTACGCAACCGCCGTAGCGCCCCAGGTCGCCACCACCAGGGTCCCGACGAGGCCCAGAATGATCCAATGTAGCTTCATCGCTTTCTCCTCCTTTGGCCGGTAGTGGCCGCGGGAGGGGCGATTGGATGCGGGGNNGGATCGATCCCCTTGCACGCCTCGACCAGCCCCTTCACCGCGTCCACGCTCTTGTCGAACATCGCCCGCTCGACGCTTGAAAGCTCGATCTCCACCACCTTCTCGACGCCGCCTTTGCCGATGATGCAGGGCACGCCGACATAGATGTCGTTCAGCCCGTATTGGCCGCTCAGATTCGCGGCGCAGGGCAGCAGGCGGCGCTTGTCGCGCAGATAGCTCTTCGCCATCGCCATCGCGCTTTCGGCTGGGGCGTAGAAGGCCGAGCCGGTTTTTAGCAGGTTCACGATCTCGGCGCCGCCGTCGCGGGTGCGCTGCACGATCGCGTCGAGTTTTTCTTGTGAGGTCCAGCCCATCTTCACCAGGTCCGGCAGCGGAATGCCGGCGATAGTTGAGTAGCGCGTGAGCGGCACCATGGTGTCGCCGTGGCCGCCGAGCACGAAGGCGGTGACGTCCTCGACGCTGACCTTGAATTCCTCGGCCAGGAACCAGCGGAAGCGCGCTGAATCCAGTACGCCGGCCATGCCGACCACTTTCTTGTGCGGCAGTTTCGAGAATTGCCGGAACGCCCACACCATGGCGTCGAGCGGATTGGTGACCACGATCACGAACGCGTTCGGCGCATGTGTGGCAATCCCCTCGCCCACCGCCTTCATCACTTTGAGATTGATGCTCAACAGATCGTCGCGGCTCATGCCGGGCTTGCGCGGCACGCCAGCGGTGACGATGCACACATCGGCGCCGGCGATATCGGCGTAGGAGTTCGCGCCCTTGAGCGCGCTGTCACGACCGAACACGGGGCTGGCTTCGGCGATGTCGAGCCCCTTGCCCTGCGGCACGCCCTCGACCACGTCAAACAGCACCACGTCGCCCAATTCCTCGCGCGCGGCGATATGGGCGAGCGTGCCCCCGATCATGCCGGAACCGATAAGGGCGATCTTTGCGCGGGCCATGGGGGCGCTCCTGGAATCAGGGGGGAAGGAAAGGCGGGGGTCTAGCGCCCTCCCCGCCCGCACGCAACGCGGCGAAGTGGCGGAACATAGCCGGACCGGCCATGTTTGTGATAGCCGGCCATGTTTGTGATAGAATGTGAGCCGGAGAAACGAGATGTCGGTTCTGGATTGGTCGCAATGCCCCGCGGTTGAGCGTGTGCCTGGGAAGGTCAGCGGCGCCTGGCTGTTCAAGGGAACGCGCACCCCGGTTGCGGCCATTTTCGAAAACCTCGAAGACGGCCTCAGCATTGAAGAGGTGATGGAGCAATTCCCGGTCACGCGCGAGCAGATACGCGCCGTGCTGGATTTCGCCGCTCGTAGTCTCGCCGAACCAGCGGCTTGATGCGCATCCTCTTCGACAACGGCACGCCCCGCGGTGTCATAGCCGCTCTTCGCGGGCACATCGTGGAGGAAGCTCGCGTGCATGGTTGGGACGCCCTTAAAAACGGCGATTTGCTGGACGCCGCCGAGGCCGCTGGGTTCGACCTCTTGCTGACGACGGACAAGAACATCCGATACCAGCAGAACCTGACGGGGCGAAGGATCGCCATTCTTGTCCTGGCCAGCGGGCGTTGGACGCTCATCAAGCAACGGCTCGACGCCATCGCGGCCGCCGTTGCAAACGTCACGCCGGGAACCATTTCCGAGCTAGCGCTTTAGCCCGCGCCGGACAGGAGTCAGACTAAGGGCGACATTGCCGCAAATGCTTGGCGCGTTCGCTCTGCCGCAGCCCAACACTCGCGCTCGGTATTGTAGCCGTATGCGTCGGCCATGATGCGGCCATTCGCCGACTGGAGATGCCAGTACCAATTGCCCTTTGAATCCGACTCCACTTCGACACGAGGCCAGTTGGCCAGAAGCGTGGCGCGCAGGCGACGGTTGCGTAAATACGGGGACATTTTCCTTTTCCTCTGCTCGTTGAGGGAACAAAATGGAATCGGACGAGCAACGTTTGAGGATTCGATTCCCAAGCAATGAACAGGTCGTTAAAGCCGAGGCTAAGTGCCTTTATTTTAATTTCCCCCTACCTTACGCGCTGCCCGCGGCCCTTTCCCCGGCCCAGCCATGCGCCTGCGCATGAATTCGTCGAACAGGGGGATAGTGAAGGCGACGTCGCCGCGGTTGGGGCTGTAGGCCATACCCTTCTTGATCAGTTCGTCGCGCACGGGGCCGGCCTGTTTGACGTTCATGCCGAGGAGTTCGGCAACGGCCGTCGAATTGGCGGGACCTGCCCCGAACTCGGCCATGGCGCGCGCATATTGGCGCTGGCGCTCGGTCATGCGCTCGAAGCGGGATTTGAAAATGCCTTCGTCGAGGCCGGCGATGGCGCGCGTGGTGGCGGCCTTGGCGTCGGCGGCGTTGATCGGCGTAAGCTTGGCTGCGTCCCAGGCGTGCGCGCCCCACACTTGCAGGAAGAACGGATAACCGCGCGTCTGTTCGAGAATGTGTTCGAGCGCGTCGTCGCTGAATTCCGCGCCTTCGCTGCGCGCGGGCTCGACCAGCGCTCTGCGTGCGCTTTCGCTGTCGAGCGGGCCAATGGGCGGATACTCAAATAGGCGCTCCGCGTAGGATTTCGCATCGCCCGCGAGCTTGGCGAGTTGCGGCAGGCCGGCGCCGAAAAACACCAGCGGTAAGCGGCGCTGTGAAATCTTATGCAGCGCAACGATGAGCGCGCTTAGATCCTCCTGTGTCAGATATTGCACTTCGTCGATCAGGATGGCGATCACCGTGTTGCGCGCTTTCGCCGCCTCGCCGATAGCGACGAACAGATCGGTGAGGTCGAGCGAGAGATCGCCGGTGACCGGCTCGTTGCTGGCGCCGAATTCGAGCTCGCCGACGCGCACCTTGAACACGCTGGCGAAACTGCGCAGCAGACCGAACGCGCGCTGCAATTCGTGGCCGACGCGCTGCAGCCGGTTGAGCTTTAGCAGGATGCGCTGTAGCTGGGGCGTCAGCATCTCGGCCAGCGACTGGTTGGCGACGGCCTCCACCAGGGCGGTTTGACTGCCATTGGCCTCGGCGATCTTCTCGAACTCGTTGAGCAGGACCGTCTTGCCGACCCCGCGCAGGCCCAGGACCATCAGCGCTTTCGGCGCCCGCCCTGCCTTAGCCCGCACGATGGCGTTTCCGGCGCTTTCCAAGACCCCTTCCCGGCCGGCCAATTCGGGCGGCGGCGCCCCCGCGCCGGGGCTGTAGGGGTTGCGGGAGGTCTCCATCCAGCCGTTTCTAGGGTAGTTCGGTCAGAGCCGCCAAACTTTTCTAGATTGCCGGGGCTCGCTTTTCTAGCCTTGTCTAAGTTAGTTTGGTTAAACAAACCAAACTATGCCATACTTAGCGGGATTCACCGCTTGATTGCCAGGAGCAAGCCGTCTCCGATGCTGGTCATGGCCGCATGCACCCGGGGATCGGCCTTGGCCTTGAGCGCCAACGCCCGCAACGCCACGGTGTCTGGCGCCTGGTTGCCGGAATCGGCCACCGCCCCGGACCAGAGCATGTTGTCGAACAGCATCACCCCGCCCGGACGCAGGAGCTGGAGTCCGCGCTCGTAATAGGAATCGTAGCCGGTCTTGTCGGCGTCGATGAAGCCGAAATCGTAGCTGCCGGCCTCACCCGCCTGCAGACGGCGATCAAGCGTCTCGATGGCGGGCGCAAGGTTCAGGTCGATGATCCCGTCCACGCCCGCTTCGCGCCAATAATCGCGAGCCCTGCTTGTCCATTCTTCGTTCACGTCGCACGCCAAAAGCCGCGCGCTGCTCGGGTTCACGTCCTTCATGGCCAGCGCGACCGTGAGCGCCGAATAGCCGGTGAAAACACCGACCTCGAACGCGCGCCGCGCGCCGATCATGCGCGCGATGAGCGCCATGAACGCGCCCTGCTCGGCGCTGATCTGCATGATCGCAACCCCGCCCATTGCGGCGGTCTCGGCGCGGCAGCGCGCCAGCACCGGATGCTCAGGCGGATTGACCTCCGCGAGGTAGTTCACGATCTCAAGAGAGAGGCCCAGCGAAGAGGACATGTTCTGTTCCCGCTTACGAAAGCCGCCTCAGCTCTTCCGCTAAATCCGTCCGCTCCCAGGTGAAGCCGCCTTCGTTGTCCGGCTGGCGGCCGAAATGGCCGTAGGCGGCGGTGCGCGCGTAGATCGGGCGGTTGAGATTGAGGCGGGTGCGGATGGCGCGCGGCGTGCAGCCGTCCATGAGTTCGGGCAGCGCCTTTTCCAGCTTGGCCGGGTCGATAGTGTCGGCGCCGTGCAAGTCGACGTAGAAGCTGGTCGGCGCGGCGACGCCAATGGCGTAGCTGATCTGGATGGTGCAGCGCTGCGCCAATCCCGCCGCCACTACGTTCTTCGCTAGATAGCGGCACACATAAGCCGCCGAGCGGTCGACCTTGGTGGGGTCCTTGCCCGAGAACGCCCCGCCTCCGTGCGGCGCCGCGCCGCCATAGGTGTCGACAATGATCTTGCGCCCCGTGAGCCCTGAATCCCCATCGGGCCCGCCGATCTCGAACTTGCCGGTGGGGTTGATGTGCCACCTGGTGTTCTTGGTCACCAGGCCGTCGGGAAACACCGCGCGCGCGTAGGGTTTCACCAGCTCTTCCATGCGCTTTGGCGTGTACACTTTGCCCTTGAGGCGCTTCTTGTGCTGGTGGCTGACCACAACCGCGAGCACCTCGGCGGGCTTGCCGTTCTCGTAGCGCAGCGTGACCTGGCTCTTGGCGTCGGGCTCGAGATCGGGGCATTCCCCGGAATGGCGCGCCTCGGCGAGGCGCTTCAAGATGTTGTGCGAATATTGCAACGTGGCCGGCATCATCTCCGGCGTTTCGCTGCAGGCGTGGCCGAACATGATGCCCTGGTCGCCAGCGCCTTCGTCTTTCTTGTCGCTGGCGTCGACGCCCTGGGCGATGTGCGCGGACTGTCCGTGCAAATAGCACGCGTAGCGGGCCTTCTCCCAATGGAACCCCTTCTGCGCATAGCCGATGTCCTTGATCGCGGCGCGCACCTTGGGCTGAAGCGAAGCGATGATCGACTTGGTGAAATCGCGGTTCTGAGCCTTGCTTTGGCCTTCCCGCCCGGCCCGCACTTCGCCCGCCAGCACAATCCGGTTGGTGGTTACCAGCGTTTCGCACGCTACCCGGGCGGCGGGGTCAGCTTCGATGAAGGCGTCGACGACGGTGTCGGAGATGCGGTCCGCGACTTTGTCGGGGTGGCCTTCGGAGACGCTTTCGCTGGTGAAGACGTAGGAAGTTCTGGCCACGCATTTCTCCGGGCTCATGGAAACAAAGCGGCCTCTTAGGGAGAACCGCCTTTAGGCGCAATGCGGCGTCAGGTCAGCCGCGCTTGCCGGCATCGGCGGCCTCTTCGGCCAAAGCGCGCACCAGCTCCACCACCCGCCGGCGCACCCTCGGGCTATCGATCGATGCGAATAGAGCGACCAATTGCGCGCCCTCGGGGGTTGTCAGCACATCGCTGGCGTAAGCCTCCCGGGGCTCGGCCACGCCCGCCGCCGCCCGACCGCCGGTCAAGCCCTCGAAAAAGCGCGCCACCGGCATGTCGAGCGCCGCGGAGATGTCGAACAGGCGGCTGGCGGCGATGCGGTTGACGCCTTTTTCGTACTTTTGCACCTGCTGAAAGGTCACACCCAGCAGCTCGGCCAGGCGCTCCTGGCTCATACTGATCTCGAGGCGGCGGGTCCGCACCCGCTGGCCGATGCGCTTGTCGACGGCATTGGCGGTGCGCTCGTCGGTCATTGGCTTGCATTCCCTGTTTTGGTTGGAAGCAGCCTCAAGCCGCCAACCAGCAAAAGCAGCGCGATAAGAAGGACATTTCCGTAACCCGCCATAACCGTCTCAACCAAGGCGGGAGGAATTTGCGCTTCCGCGTGATTCCCACGCCTACGGGTTGAACTAACTTCCCGTCCAAAGGAGTCAATGATCGCGGAAACGCCCCCCGAGGCGGCCCGCGCCACCGGCAGCCCCTCTTCGATGGCCCGGTACCGGGCCATCGCATAGTGCTGCTGAGGGCCTATGCCGCCCCCGAACCAGGAATCGTTGGTGACGCTCACGATCCACCCCGGGCGCTCGGCCCCGCGGGGAACCATGCCGGGGAAGATCGTCTCGTAGCAGATCAGCACCACCACTTCGGGCCCTCCGGGCACGACCATGCGGCTGGGGCGAGCGCCGGGGGTGAAGTATCCGCCCATGGCCTGCAACGAAGGGATGTTGAGCGAGTTCACGAAGTCCTCGAACGGCATGATCTCGCCGAACGGAACCAGGCGGTTCTTGTCGTAGATTTGCGGGCTGACGCGCGCGGCGCCGCTGACGCCATCTATGACAGCGGCCGAGTTGAAGTAGAGCGGCTCAGGCCCGCGTAATTCGCGGCGTGTGGTCCCGACGATCAAGACGCGGTCACCGAGGGCGCGCCCCAATGCATCGAGAAACACCGGGTTCTCCAGCATGAAAAAGTTCACCACCGGAATGGCGCCTTCCGGCCAGATCACGATCGAAGCGCGGCTTTCCTCCGGCGTTCCCGTGGCCTCTAGATAGCGCCGCAGCACCCGCCATTCCTGGTCCGGCGCGGCGCGCCACTTCTCAGCTTGACCCAAACCGGACTCGGCCACCCGCACGATCGGCTGCGCCCCGCGCTGGTCGACCGGCGCGCGCGCGATGCGCT
>DPWD01000235.1 GCA_003526465.1 Hyphomonadaceae bacterium | reverse complement strand
CGCCGCCTCGACCGCCTTCCTCTCTGGCGCTGGAGGGCGTGTCGGAGGTGCGATCGGCCTCGGCGCCGCCGCCTTGCGGGGAGGCGCCGTAGGCGAGCATCACATCGCCGATCTCGCCGACGCTGCCGTCAGCGCGGACAAAATTGCTGCGGGCGATGATGGCGTTCTCGCCGGAGCTGGTGGGATTAGGGCGCACATCGCGGCGGGTCAGATTGATCGAGACGATGCCGTTGGCGGCCAGCGAACTCATCTCCTCCTTCTGGCTGGTCCCGTCCTGGTTGGCGTCGTTCCAGATCACCATCGCCCCAAACCAGGTGTCAGCCTTGTCGAAAGCGCCGTTGTTGTTGCTGTCGAAACTGGCAAGACCCTCAAGATCGGACACCGCGCCGACGACATCCTGCAGGAAGGAAATCTCGAGGCCGGAATCGATCGCGCCGTTAAAATTGCGGTCGAACGCCAAGACGCCGTCGCCTGGACCAAACCAACCGGTCCGCTCCCGGGTTTTGTCGCCATTAGCGTCGAACGCGACCATCGAAGCGTCCCTGCCGATCAGCGAGACGCCGTCGCCGTCGAGGTCAAGCACGATCGGGGCGAGGCTTCCAGATGAAGGCGGCGGCGCATCGGCGGCGATGAGCACCTCGACGCTCGCGTCCACCCAAGCCAGCATTACATCGCCCACCGTCCCCACGGCGCCGTCGGCGCGCACATAAGCGCTCGTGCCGTAGATGACATTGTTGAGCGGCTCGATCTGCCCCTGGACCGTAGGGGTGAGCGTCAGCCCGATCGAGGCGATGTTGCGCTCCGCCAGCGTCGTCAATTCGCCGGCCTGGCTGACGCCGTCCTGGTTGGCGTCCTGCCACACCTTCAACGCCGCGAATGCGGCGTCGCCAGCGTCGATTTGGCCATTTTCGTTGGTGTCGTAACCGCGCAAACCTTCTAGGTCGGAAACCGCGAAATCGACATGGTTCGAGAAGGCGATCTCGCCGCCATTGTCGATGACGCCGTTGCCGTTGTGATCGATCACCAACAAGCCATCGTCAGCGCCGACCCAGCCGGTGGGATCTGCTTCGCCATCGCCGTCCTGGTCGAACCTGACCCCGCTTGCATTCACATGGCTCAGTTCAAGGCCGTCGCCGTCGAGATCGAGCACGATCGGCGCGATCAGCACGTCCTGATAACTCGACGTGATGGTGATGGTGGTGTTTCTTATCGCACCGCCTGGATCGGAGAGCGTTGCGTAATAGAGCCCCTGAATCTCGTACGGAAGCTGATAATCGGGATAAACCGAAGAGTAAAGGTAGCCCAGGTAGGCTGAGCCGGTTCCGCCGCTCGCGCTGGCTCCAAGCTGGGCGCCGCTGGACGCTCTCACCAGGTTTATCGAGATTGCGTCTCCTTCTGGATCGCTCAGCGACATGTAAAGCAGGAAGTGATAGTATTGCGCCCAGCTCCCGCCAGTGAAACCAACTGTCGCCCCCGTCAGCTGCGGCGCTTCGTTGACGTTGGTAATGTTGAAATTGATGTTGGCGGTGGAGGACAGGCCCGAGCCCAAAGCGCCGCCATCCCAGACCTTGACCTGCAGCGTGTACAATTGTCGCGTCTCGTAATCGAGCGCACCTTGCAGACGCACTTGGCCGGTCATCTCATCGACAGAGAAGACAGAGGTGTCGCCGGAGAGCACCTGGTAGCGAAAATTGCGGTTGACGGCGGAGAGGTCGGGATCGCTCGGCGCCAAGGTCGCCACCACCACCTGGCCAGCGCCGGGCGTGCTTTCGGTAACGCTGAAGGATTGCGCTGCCAAGACCGGTGCGTGGTTGGTTTCGAGCACGCCGACACTGACCGTTAGCCGTGTGGCGGAGACTAGTCCGCTGGCGACAACGGAATCCACGGCTTCAATCTCAGCGCTTGCGGCTTGCAGGGTCGCATAGCTGACGGTTTTTCCGGCTCTGAAACGCAGCTGGTTGCCGACGATCTCGAACAAATTGCCGGGATCGCTGGCGATGCGCAGCGTCGGCGTGGTCAGGTTCGGATCGGTGGCGGCAAGCGTGGCGACAACCAGCCCGCCCACCGCACCCTCCTGCACATTGAGCAGGGGTTGCGCGGTGATGGTGGGCGCATTCGGGGCGTAGTTCACGCTTGGATCGCGCACAAACACCGACACCGTTTGCTCGACGGTGTTTCCCGAGGTGTCGGTCACCTTGATTACGAAACTGTCGTTGCCGGCAAACGCAGCGGCCGGCGTGAACGTCCAAGTCCCGGCGGTCTGGTTGAGCGCAAGCGCGCCGCCGGCCGGGGTCACATAAGTCCAGACACCCGTCGCCGCGTTGAACGATGCGCCCGCGCCAACAGGAATATGGGTGGAGAGGTTGGCATCATGGTCGATGGCGTTGACGCTGCCGGACAAAACGCCGGCCTTGGTCATCGACAAATTCTGCTGTGACACACGCGGCGCCGGCGTGCGGCTCGTTTCCCAATAGCCCGCAAGCATGGCGGCGATCGCCGCCGGCATGGTTGCAGGCGTGCTGGCGGAAGCGGCCGTCATCGCATTGATCAGCGGCTCGGCGGAGATGTTCGCAACGCCGTAATTCAAGAACAGCGAACCATTATCGGTGACGATCTCTCGCACACGGGACGGGCTTGTTGCGCCGAAATAATTGGACAGCGTCACCGAAAAACCCGGCTTGCCGATTGCGGTGAGGATGAGATTGGTGCCGACCCGCACCAACCAGAGCGCCTCGGAAGCTATGCCGCCGATGACGATGGTGTTGATTCCGGATGGATCGATGATGCTGTCGGCGCCGCTCGCGGCATCGAAGGAATAGATGTCGTCGCCAAGGCCGCCGGTCAGGATATCGGCGCCTTCCGAACCGACCATGGTGTCATTGCCATCGCCGCCGAAGATTTGATCGGCGCCCATACCGCCGACGATCTCGTCGTTGCCGGCGCCGCCATTCAAGACGTCGTCGCCGCCCTCACCAGCAATATTGTCGTTGTCATTGTGGCCAAACACCGTGTCATTGCCATCGCCAGCGACGAGCGTGTCGTTTCCGGCGTCGCCGTTCAGCGTGTCATTGCCAGCCCCGCCGACAGCCATGTCCTTGCCGTCGCCGCCACTCAGCGTGTCGTTTCCATCCTCGCCAATGAGCGCGTCCTCGCCAAGGCCGCCGGCCAAGCTGTCGTCGCCAGCGCCGCCCGCCAGCACGTCGTCGCCGTCATTGCCAGTAAGCGTATCGGCGCCGCCCAAGCCATAGAGGCGGTTGGCGCGCGCGTCGCCGGTGAGGGTGTCGCCATACCCGTCCGAGCCAGTGACGTTCTCGATGCTCGATCCGCCTGTGGCGGACACAATTATGGTGTCGCCAACCGCGTCGCCAATCGCAGCCACCGCGCCTGCGGCGTCGCGGCCCGAAATCGTGCGCGCGCTCAAATTGACGATCACCCCTGCCGTCGATCGCACGTAGCGTAATGTGTCGCCCCAGGCTTCGGTTGTCGGCGACAGCGGCACGCCATCGGTGATGGAATCGGTTCCGCCGTCAAAACTGTCTGCGCCGGCGCCGCCTTCGAACGCATCGTCGCCGGCCCCGCCAATCAGCGCATCGTTGCCGGCGGCGCCAGAGATCACGTCGTTGCCCGCGAGACCGTTGATGGAGTTGTTGGCGGCGTCGCCAAACATCACGTCACTGTCGGCGCCGCCAGCTTCGCCAACCAGGCGCAGATTGGCGAGGCCAAACTCCAGCCCGTCCCGCAACAGCACGGCATCGATGCGGCGCTCGGCATTGTTCTGGCCCTGGACGGTGACGCTGTCGCCCGCGCCGTAGCCAATCACCAAATCGGCGCCGGCGTTCGTGCGGGTGATGACCAAGTCCGAGAGACTGATATTGGCGCCGAATTGAATGGTATCGACGCCGCCCTCACCGGTTGTGATGAAGTCTCGCGTCGTCTGCACGCCATTGCCAGTGCGGGCAAAGCCGCCCTTCCATTGGCTGTTAGCAAACGGCCAGGCCGTGCCAATCGGAGCGGTCGCCTGGACCTGGTTGACATAAACAAAATCGACATTGTCGCGCGAGACGTAGGTCTGTTCGCCCGTGCCGTTTCGCGTCACCACCAAGCGATATTTGCGCGTCGTGTTGCCGAAGCTGGTGGTGGTCGAGAGCAGCGTCCACACGGCGGTGAAATCGGTCGCGTTGAAGCCGCCTGCAGCGTCCAGCACTTGTTCGGTGACGAACAGCCCATCGCGGATGATGTCCGCGCCGCTCCCGACTTCGAACTCGTAGGTATCGTCGCCCGCGCCGCCGGTCAGCGTGTCGCCGCCCGCCAGCCCGCGCAGCACATTGTTACCACCATCGCCGGTGAGTTTGTCTGCAAAGGTCGAGCCTTCGAGGCCCTCAATACTCTGATAGACATCGCCGGCGCCGTCGCCGTTCGCCGCCGTGCGTGCGGCAAGGCTCGCGGTGATCGCCGTCGCCGAGGCCGCATAAGAAGCGATGTCGAGACCAGCGCCGCCGATCAATTGATCGATTCCGGCGCCGCCCTCCAGAACATCGTCGCCCGCTCCGCCGAGCAAGATGTCGCCACCAGCGCCGCCGCGTAGAGTGTCCCCATCCAGACCACCCGCCAAAATGTCCACAGAAGTGGAGCCGACGATCGTGTCGTCTCCCACTCCGCCCGTGGCCCAATTAGCGACCGCGGTCAGCGTGATCGCGTCGGCGCCGTCGGTGCCGCCGGTCAGCGTGCAGACGCCAATCGAGCCGGTTTCGGTGAACACGAATTGTTCGATCGAGGCGCCGACCGTGAACCAGTCCTTGATCGTGATCTGATCGGCGATATCGGCGAACAGGCGCGCATCGCTCTCGCCGTTGCTCACCGCGAACACCGCGTCGTTGCCGATGCGGCGCAGGACAATGTCCTGGATATCGACGCCAAGGCCGAACTCGATCGTGTCAAAGCCAGAATTGGAAGCCACATTGCCGGCGACCGCGCCCTTGTGGCGGCGCAGCGTCTTGGTCACGTCGTCCCAATCGTAGCGGCCGAGCCATTGCTGGCCGTCGAAGACGACGACGCCCGCAAGCGTCACTGTGCCGTTGCTCTGCAGCGTGTAGCCGTTGAGGTAAACGCCGTTCTGCCAGACCACGTCCCAATTGTTGACGTGCTCGTCGATCAAGGTATCGCGCCCGTCGCCGCGCTCGAAGCGCACGATGTCGTTGCCGGCGCCGGTGACGACCTGGTCATCGCCCAGGCCGCCCGCGAGAATGTCGTTGCCCGTCCCGCCATAAAGCTCGTCGGCGCCATCGTCGCCGAAAACCGTGTCGTTGCCGCCGCCGCCGATAACTTCATCGGCGCCCGAGCCGCCCGCCACCAGATCGTTGTCGCTGTCGCCGGCGACGAAATCGGCGCCGCCACCGCCGAACCCGAAATCGTTGCCGGCAAGACCGCGCAATTGATCGTTGCCGCCGTCGCCGACCATGAAATCGGCGCCGTACGTGCCGATGATCACATCCGGTCCCGTTGTGCCGGCGATGAACGAGGTCACATCGCCAATGCGGATTTGTTCGCCGTCGGCAAAGCGCAGCCACTCGACCCGGCGCGTAATCGTGAACCAATCCTTGATCGTGATCTCGTCGCCGGTGAGCACCAGCGTGCCGTTCACATCGTTGGCCAATTGGATGATCAGATCGTTGCCGGGCGCGGCCGCCGTGCCTGAGCGCTTCATCACCAGATTGCGCAGCGTTACGCCGGGGCCGAACGCGATCGCGTCTTCGCCGCCTTTGACGTCGCCGTTTTCGAGATATTGCCCATTGCCGGCCCAGTTCTTGGCCAGCGCGCCTGAGAGCATGCCGGCCATGCGCGTCGCGAACGCATCGGCGCCGCCGACTGCGCCTGCCGGATCGCTTTCGTCGAAGACGATGTCGCGGCCGTCGCCGAAGCCGAACAAATATTGGTCCGAGCCGGCGCCGCCGAGGATGCGCGCTTCGCCAGCCGCGCCTTTCTCGTCGCCCGCGCCGCCTTGCAGGATATCG
>DPWD01000083.1 GCA_003526465.1 Hyphomonadaceae bacterium | reverse complement strand
GGCCCTTGGCGCGCCGGCGCGCCAGCACCTTCTGGCCGCCTGCGGTAGCCATGCGCGCGCGGAAACCGTGACGGCGCTTCCGCACAAGGCGGCTCGGCTGATAGGTGCGCTTGGTGCTCACGGTGAATAACTCTGCTGGCCGGAAAGAAGGGGCGGGGGTTACCGGAAAGGGCGGGGGGCGTCAAGGAAAAGCAGGTTCGGCGGCGGTCGATGAGATCGATCACCCGAAAGAGGCTTCGCTTGGGCGTCATTGCTGGGTCTCGGCTGAGGAGCTAATCGAAGTATTCTGAGGGTGCAGTGATGCGAGGACTTCGAGCGGCACTAACGTTTGCGGTGTTTCTAGCGATATTTGCACTACAGGCATGCGGGCCAAAGCCCGGTGAGGAAGAATCCGTGCGCGGGATCTTCGATCAAGTGCGCGCTGGAGACTACGACGCGGTAGAATCAAGACTGCCCGAGCAGAACCGCACCCCAGAAACCCGCGAGACCCTTGTACAGCTGCACCGCGACTTCATCCCAACAGGTGAGCCACAATCCGTCCGCCGCCTAAATTGGACGTTTTTCCAGTCGACTGACTTCCAAACAACATCGCGAACGATCACTGCAATCCATGAGTACACGTATTCAGATCGCATCCTGATCGTTACAACCGCGCTCAAGACCGTTGGGGCCGCGCCCTATAGCATAGAAAATTTTCACATAAACGCCATCAATTCTGCGGAGGCGCGGGCAAATGAATTTACGCTGCAGGGCAAGCCGCCACGACAGTTGGCGTTCTTCGGTGTATTGGTCGCTTCGGTCACTCTGATGGCAATGTCCCTGCTAGGCACAATTCTCACGAGGTCGTTCAAGCGCAAATGGCTTTGGGCATTCATTTCGCTCGCCGGGGCGCCCGTGTTCCTGATGAACTGGTCAACCGGCGCATGGGAGCCGCAATTTGCTGTCGGGCTAATAAATGCGGGCGTCACCCGCGGATTGTCGCCACTCGATCCTTGGATGTTGAAGTTCCACATACCGATCGGTGCTCTTGTGACCCTCCCGCTTCTGTTGCCCCACTGGATCGGGCGTGTGCCGGACGGCGACGCATGATCGGCGCTCTCGTGCTATGAGAGCGCCTACAACCTGGAGGACGCCGCCATGCGCGCATTTATTGACCAGATTTGGGACGCCGAGATAGTCCCCACCCTCACCGACTACATCCGCATTCCCAACAAATCGCCGAGCTTCGAGCCGGATTGGGCAGCGCTTGGGCACATGGACAAGGCGGTGGAACTCTTCGTCGCCTGGGCCAGACCGAAGGTCGCCGCGCTGCCGGGCGCTTCGCTCAGCGTCGAGCGTCTGCCGGGGCGCACGCCGCTGATCCTGATCGATGTGCCCGGCGCGCGCGGGGCTGACACCGTGCTGCTCTACGGGCACCTCGACAAGCAGCCGGAAATGACCGGCTGGGCCGAGGGCAAAGGGCCGTGGATACCGGTGCGCGAGGGCGACAAGCTCTATGGCCGCGGCGGCGCCGACGATGGCTACGCCATGTTCGGGGCCATCACGGCGCTGCTGGCGATGCAGCAAGAGAAAATACCGCACGCGCGCGCGGTGATCGTGATCGAGGCGAGCGAAGAATCCGGCTCACCGGATTTGCCGTTCTACATGGACGCGCTGGCCGAGCGCATCGGCGCGGTCTCGCTGGTGGTGTGCCTCGATTCCGGTTGCGGCGATTATGAGCGCCTGTGGCTGACGACCTCGCTGCGCGGGCTCGTCGGCGGCACGCTGCGCGTCGACGTGCTCGAGGAGGGCGTGCACTCGGGCGACGCATCCGGGGTGGTGCCCTCAAGTTTCCGCGTGCTGCGGCAATTGCTGAACCGGCTCGACGATCCGAACACCGGGGAAGTCATCGTCGAAGCGTTGCGCGCGCCAATCCCGCCCGAGCGCCTCGCACAAGCCAAGATCGCCGCAGAAGCGCTTGGCGATGCGGTGTTCGACAAGTTTCCGTTCGTCGCCGGCATGCGTCCGGCTGTGAGCGACCGCGCCGAACTGGTGCTCAACCGCACCTGGCGGCCTTCGCTTTCGGTGACGGGGCTAGCTGGCGCGCCCGCGCCGGGCAGCGCCGGCAATGTGCTGCGGCCGTTCACCGAAGCGAAGCTCTCCATGCGCCTGCCGCCGACGCTCGATGCGATCAAGGCGGCGCAGTGCATGAAGGAAATTATCGAAGCCGATCCGCCCTATGGCGCGCGCGTCTCGTTCCATGCCGATGAACCGGGCTCCGGCTGGAACGCGCCAAAGACCGCGCCTTGGCTGGAGGCGGCGCTCGAAGCTGCGTCGCAAAAAGCCTTCGGCGCCAAGATGGCAATGATGGGCGAGGGCGGCTCGATCCCGTTCATGGGCATGCTCGGGCGCAAATTCCCGGAAGCGCAATTCGTGGTCACCGGCGTGCTCGGCCCCAACTCGAATGCGCACGGGCCTAACGAATTCCTGCACATCCCAACCGGCAAGGCGGTCACCGAAACCGTCGCCCACGTGCTCGC
>DPWD01000342.1 GCA_003526465.1 Hyphomonadaceae bacterium | reverse complement strand
CATCGGCGGCGGACGCTACGATTTCACCAATGCCGCGTTCTCGCTCGATCGCATTGGCGGACGCGGGGATTTCGTGCTCGCTCAGCATGGCGGCAAACCGTATTTCAGCGGGCGGCTGCAATTGGCCGATTTCGATCTCAATCCGTATCTTGTCGGCCAGGCCCCGGCGCAGGCCGCGCCTGCGGCCGCGGGGGAGGCCAGCATTGCCGTGGTGGCGGCGCCGGCCCGCGCGATCGACGTGCGCGCAGCGCCCACGCAAACGCCGATCGATTTTTCTGGCGTGCGCGCGTTCAACGCCGATCTGGAACTCATCACCGGCGCGGTGCTGGTGCAGCACATGCGCGTCGATAGTGCGCGCCTCAACATGGTCCTGCATGACGGCAAGCTCGCCGCCACACTACATAATTTGACGCTCTATGGCGGTTCTGGACGGGGGCGGCTCGAACTGGATGCGAGCGGGGAGGCCCCGCTCATGGTCCAGCAGCTCGCTTTCTCCGGGCTCGACGCGCGCCGTTTCCTCACCGATGCGGCAAATTTCTCCAACATAGAAGGCCGTGTGGATCTGAACCTCGATCTGCGCACGCAAGGGCGCAACCAGATCGAGATGATCAACGCCGCTGACGGCGCCGCCCATCTTGAGGTGACCGGCGGCGCGTTGAACGGCGTGGACCTCGGCGGGGTTTCCCGCACCATTCGCAACGCCCTGCGCGGCGAGCTGATCGCGCCCGAAGCGCGTACGCCGTTTCAGGGATTCTCCGCCACCTTCGCGATCGCCGACGGCGTCCTCGCCAGCGAAAACCTCAACTTCACCACCGCCGAACTGCGCATTCCAGCGATTGGGATCGTCGACCTCCCCGCGCGCCGCCTCGACCTGCGGCTGGCGCCGCGTTCCCCCCGCGGCGGTCTGGTGTTTCCGTTTTCGATCCGGGGCCCCTGGGGCCAGGTTGACTACAAATGGGACGGCGGCGGCGTCGCTCAGCGCGAGGTGTTGACGCGCGTGCGCCAAGTGCAGGCCGCGGCGCGGGCGGCTCAGAACTAGCGCCGCGGCGGGAGTTAAAGTGTTTGATTTGAGGTCGCGCCCGGATAAAGCAATCCGTAAGGCGGATGAGCGATGGATCTAGACACTTTCGAGATGTTGCGCACGACGGTGCGCCGGTTCGTCGAAGGGCGCCTGATCCCGGCGGAAGACAGCGTCGAGCATGGCGATGCGGTGCCCGCCGACATCATCGCCGAAATGCGCGCGCTCGGGCTTTTCGGGCTGTCGGTGCCGGAGGAGTATGGCGGGCTTGGCCTTACCATGGCCGAAGAGGCCGCGATCATTCGCGAACTCACCCGCGCATCGGTGGTGTTCCGCTCGGTGATCGGCACGACGGTGGGCATCGGCTCGCAAGGGATCGTCATGGATGGCACCGAGGCGCAGAAGCGCGAATGGCTGCCGCGCTTGGCGACGGGCGAAGCGATTTCGAGTTTTGCGCTTACCGAACCGGAGGCGGGCTCGGATGCGGCATCGCTGCGCACTACCGCCGTGCGCGAGGGCGATTTCTATCGCATAAATGGAACCAAACGCTACATCACCAACGCGCCGCGCGCGAGTGTGTTCACGCTGATGGCGCGCACCGAGCCGGACGTGAAGGGCGCCAAGGGCATCTCCGCTTTCATCGTGCCAGCGGACACGCCGGGCGTTGCGCTCGGCAAGCCAGACAAGAAAATGGGTCAGCGCGGCGCGGTGACGTGCGACGTGATCTTCGAGGATTGCATCGTGCCGGCGAGCGCCATTATCGGCGGCGAACCCGGCAAGGGCTTCACCACGGCGATGAAGGTGCTCGATCGCGGCCGCATCCATATAGCGGCGGTGGCGCTAGGGATGTGCGACCGCTTGATCGAAATGAGCCTGCGTTACGCCAGCGAGCGCAAGCAATTTGGCCAGGCGATAATCGGCTTTCAATTGCTGCAAGGCATGCTCGCCGACAGCAAAACCGAGGCGTTGGCGGCGGAAGCCCTACTGAACGCCGTCGCCGCAAAATTCGACCGCGGTGAGAACGTCAGTCTGGAGGCGTCTAGCCTGAAATACTTCTCCAGCGAAGCAGTGGGACGTATCGCCGACCGGGCGGTGCAGATCCATGGCGGCGCCGGCTATATGGCCGAGTACAAGGTCGAGCGCTTCTATCGTGACGTGCGGCTGTTGCGCATCTACGAGGGCACCTCGCAGATCCAGCAAGTGATCATCGCGCGCGAAATGCTGCGCGGCTTGAATTAGAGCGGAATGAAAATGCGCAGAGCCGCCATCGTTTCACCGATCCGAACCCCGGTCGGCAAGTTCCAGGGCGCGCTGGCGAGCATGCAGGCGGGCGATCTTGGCGCGGTAATCATTCGCGCTTTGGTGCAACGCAGCTTGATCGATCCCGAGCGCATCGATGACGTGGTGTTCGCGCAGGGCTACGCCAATGGCGAAGCCCCGTGCATCGCCCGCTGGTCGGCGCTGGCTGCGGGCCTGCCCATTAGCGTGCCGGGCTATCAGCTCGACCGCCGCTGCGGCTCGGGCCTGCAATCGGTGATCGACGCGGCGATGATGGTGCAGACGGGGGCGGCAGATGTCGTGATCGCAGGCGGCGTGGAAAGCATGAGCAACGTCGAGTATTACTCGACCGATCTGCGCGGCGGCGCCCGATCCGGCGCCTCGACCATGCACGACCGGCTGGCGCGCGGGCGGGTGATGTCGCAGCCGATCGCGCGTTTCGGCGTGATCAGCGGCATGATCGAAACTGCGGAGAATCTGGCCAAGGATTATTCCATCTCGCGCGAGGCTTGCGACGAATATGCGGTGATGAGCCACAAGCGCGCGACGGCGGCCTGGGCGGAGAACAAGTTTGCCAACGAACTCACGCCCGTTTCCGTGCCGAATAAGCGCGGCGATCCGGTGCTCTTCGCCAAGGACGAAGGCTTTCGCCCTGACGCCTCGATGGAAAGCTTGGGCGCGCTGAAGCCGATCGAGAAAGGCGGGATCGTCACGCCCGGCAACGCCAGCCAGCAGAACGACGCCGCCGCGGCGTGCCTGGTGGTTGCTGAGGAAAAGCTCGCGGAACTGAAGCTGGAGCCCCTGGCGTGGTTTCATTCCTGGGCAGCGGCCGGCTGCGAACCGTCGCGCATGGGCATCGGGCCGGTGCCCGCGGTGGAGCGTTTGTTTGCCCGCACCGGCCTCGCTTGGCGCGACATCGATCTGGTCGAACTCAACGAAGCTTTCGCGCCGCAAGTGCTGGCGGTGCTGAAAGGTTGGAAGTGGGACGATCGCGACATGCTGAACGTCAACGGCTCCGGCATTTCACTCGGCCATCCCATCGGCGCCACGGGCGGACGCATCCTCGCCAATCTCGCGCACGAACTGCGCCGCCGCAAAGGCCGCTACGGGCTGGAGACCATGTGCATTGGCGGCGGGCAGGGACTGGCCGCTATTTTCGAGCGGGCGAACGGCTGACGGCGCACCGAGGATATCGGCTCTTTGAAGAGCAAGCTCGCCATCGGAAGTCCCATCATTTGAGAGCGTGACCTTCGGCCTCCAGGCGACGCTCGTGAGGACGCGACCTAATGTCCGGGCCGTCCGTGCTTTTTCCTGATCCAAATCAATGTGGGTGGGGGTGGCATGCGGCGGTATCGCATTAGGCGCGTGAAAGAAACCGCGCGAAGCGTGGGAGTTGCAGGATGTCCCGAGGCGAGCACGCGGAGCCGCGCATTGAGCCGCATCCGATGCGTTGGTTGCTGGTTTGTCTCGTGCTCGCGCTGGCCTGGCTATCTCCGGGGTTGGCGTCGGCCCAGTCTTGCGTCGCCGGCAATCCGATAGGCTCGTTTCCATTCACGCCCGGCGTGGACAATGCGTTCCGGCCCGGCGACTCGCGCGTCACCAACGCCACATTTAATAGCGTCGCGGGCGACGTGCTGTCCTTCCAGGGCAATCCTGGGGGCGAAAGCTCGCAGATTCAGCTAGTGCGGGCGGCGGACAACCTCACGATCATTGCGACGATCACGTTCAATGCGAGCACCACCTACACCGTTACGGCGGCGGATGTGACTCAGTTTCCGTATCAGATGCGGATCACCAACAACACGACCGTCAACCAAACCTATGACATCAATTGCTCCGCCGGCGTGACGCAGCCGGCCCCGACGGTGACCGCAATAAATCCGTCCAATGGAACCACCGCGGGGGGGACGCCGGTCGTTATCACCGGGACGAATTTCACAGGCGCGACCGCGGTGAACATTGGCGGCGCGGCGGCAACGAACGTCACGGTCGTGAACGCCACGACCATCAATGCCACCACGCCCGCGCATGCGCCGGGCGCCGTCAGTGTCGCGGTGACCACGCCCGGCGGAACCGGAACCGGCGCAGGGCTGTTCACCTATATCGCGCCACCTGCAGCGCCGACGGTCACCGCGATCAACCCCACGAGCGGGTCAACTGATGGCGGGTCATCTGTCACCATAACAGGCACGAACTTCACGGGCGCCACGAGCGTGACCGTTGGCGGCGCGGCGGCAACGAAC
>DPWD01000057.1:5293-12090 GCA_003526465.1 Hyphomonadaceae bacterium | reverse complement strand
ATCTGGCGCTGCTGAATGCGGTGGCGCGCATACGCGACGAGGTTGGCCGCCCCGTGCTGATCGGCGCCTCGCGCAAGCGCTTCATCCAGGCCATCGACGCGCGCGCGACCGACGCCAGCAAGCACCGCCTCGGCGGCTCGGTGGCTGCTGCTTTGATTGCGGCGCAAAACGGCGCGGTTGCGGTGCGCGTGCACGATGTAGCGGAGACTGTGCAGGCGCTCATGGTGTGGCGGGCGGTGGGGGATGAGGCTCCNNCGGTGACACACACCCATTCACACTTGCTGCGCAATGTCCGCCCCCGTCTATGCGATGGGTGTGTGTCACCGGGCTGTCGCGCATGACGCAGTCGAAAACCCAACCCAAAGGCCGCGTTCTCATCATCGCCGGCTCTGATTCCGGCGGCGGGGCGGGGCTGCAGGCTGACATCAAGACAATCACCATGCTCGGCGGTTACGCGATGAACGCTGTCACGGCGGTGACGGTGCAGAACACGTTAGGCGTTTCCGGCGTGCATGAAATTCCGCCCGAGATCGTGCGCGCGCAGATCGAGGCGGTGATTAGCGATCTCGGCGCCGATGCGTGGAAGCTCGGCATGCTGGGCTCGGCGGCGCACGTGCGCGCGGTGCGCGCGGCGTATGAGGCGGTAGGAGCAGGCGTTCCCTTGGTGCTCGATCCGGTAATGATCGCCAAGGGCGGCGCGGCGCTGCTGGCGGAGGACGCGGTGGCCGTTATCCGCGACGAGTTGGTTCCGCTCGCCGCCATCGTCACGCCAAACGCGCCGGAAGCCGAAGCACTCACTGGCGTGAGCGTGCGCGATCTCGACGGACAGATGGAGGCGGCGGAGGTGTTGGTGGAGCAACTCGGCGCGTATTCCGCGCTGGTGAAAGGCGGCCACATCGAGGGCGCGGTCGTCCGCGACGTGCTGCTCACGCGCGAAGGCTATCGCGTGTTCGAAAGCGAACGCATCGAAACGCGCGCGACGCACGGCACGGGCTGCACGCTTGCCTCGGCGATCGCGGCGTACATGGCGCAGGGCGTGGCGATTGAGCCAGCGGTGGAAGCTGCGCGCGCGTACCTGATTGAAGCGATCCGCCACGCGCCGGGGTTAGGGGCGGGGCACGGGCCATTGGGGCATAATTGGGCGTTTCCCCGGGGACACACACTCGTGTGAAACACCTGGGGAGGTTTGGCGGCGCCGGTCCCGCGAGTGTGTGTCCCCTCGTGCCTGGCCCATAATTTGCGCCAAACTGGCGACTTGGCTGGCGAGTGCGAGCCTGGGAAGCCATATTCCTCCCCCATGAAAATCTGGATCGTCCACGCTTTCACTGACCGGCTGTTCACCGGCAATCCGGCCGCCGTCGTGCCGCTTGAGCGCTGGCTGCCGGACGCGACGCTGCAGGCTATCGCCACCGAGAACAGGCTCTCGGAGACCGCGTTCGTCACGCCGACGGGGCTGAAGGGCAATTACCAGCTGCGCTGGTTCACCCCCGCCACCGAAGTGCCGTTGTGCGGGCACGCGACGCTTGCGGCTGGCGCTATGCTGCTGAGCGAACTTGAGCCCGGCCTCGAAGTGGTGGTGTTCGACACCCATGCCGGAGCGCTCGTCGTGCGCGCCACGCCCGAGGGCTACACGCTCGATCTGCCGAAGAAGCAGCGCGCGCCCTGGGATGCGCCGGGCGAACTGGCGCGCGCGCTCGGCGTCAACGGCTTCGCCGACGCTTTCGTGGCCGAGTACGCAAACGTTGTGCTGGAAAGCGAAGCGGCGGTCGTGAACATGAAGCCCGACATCGCTGCCATCAACTCCATCATCCGCGGGCCGCGCCAAGGCATGCTGGTGGTCACCGCGCCGGCGGATGAAGGCAAGCCCTACGATTTCGTCTCGCGCTTTTTCGCACCGGGCGCGGGCATCGACGAGGACCCGGTCACCGGCTCGGCCTTCGCCGATCTCGCGCCTTATTGGTGCGACCGCTTCGACATGGAAAGCGTGGTCGGCTACCAGGCCAGCAAACGCGGCGGCTACATGCGCGCGATCCAGACGCTGTCGAGCGTGCGCTTGCTCGGTCAGGTGGCTGTGTATCTGCGCGGCGAACTCGATCCATCGCTGGCGCGCCTCGCCAATCGCGTCGACGAACACCCCGAAGCGCCGCCGCGAAAGAAGCGACGCGCACGCAAAGCGCGGCAATTGCCGGCTATTTTCGAGGATCCCGTATTGCCGGGGATGGATGCGCCGTCCGCACCTGCCAACGCTTCGCCGCCGCCGGGAGAGCACCTGCGCCCGCCGACCTCGCATCCCGCGCCGCCGGAGGCGGCGCCGCGGATTGTGGTGACGGGGAAGTAGGTATCGATGTCGCTTGCGGTGTGCTGGCTTGGTAGCTAAGCAATGCGGGAGGCGGCATGGCAAATCGCTTATCACCACCGATGTATTGCTTGCGTTGCCGAGTTGTGTTCCGAGTGCCGAGGAGCGCGCTTGGGGCAGGCGAAACCGTGGTTGTCTGCCCAAATGGCGTGCACCGCGCACGTGTCATTGCGCTCAAGGATGCCCCTCTGCGGACTGCTGCTCTCCTTGGAGCTGATACGGCGGTCCCGATCACAGCATTCCCCGCGCTCTTCTGGCAGAACCCAGCGATCTTGGTCGTGACCTTCCTGGGCGTAGTGGCGGTGGCCTTGACTGCGTTGTGGGTCATGACGCTCATGCTGCCGCCCTGGGTTTGTCCGGCCACTTTTCTTGTATTCATGATGTTGCTGGTGTTGGTCCTTAGCTTTCAGATGGAGATCGCGGGCGTGCTGAGGCAAGGGACGACAGCTGACTGCATTCGCGCCATGGGAAATTGGATCAAAGGTCGACCTGGATTGGGTACAACGGAATAACCGGGCCGCGCTCTGCCTCGAGAAATTGCTTTGGGAACTTGCTGACCCTCGCCCCTAGGCCGCCTCCACACTAATCCTTCCCGCAGCGCGCGAGCGCGGAAATCTTCGGCTGGACGGCGCTTAGCAGCTTCGCGGCACGCGCTTGCGTCAGACCGCGCGCGGCGTCTCGGTGTTGATGGCGTGCGCGAGGCGCAGCTTGGTTTGGCGTTCCTCGGCGTCGGCGAAGCCGAGATCGGCGAACACATTGCCGCTGCCGCGGATGACTTTCTCGTCGGTCATGGGAATCTCGCTTTGTAGTCCTCACGCGTTCGACCATCGCCCGAACTGTTGCAATCAAACTGGATTGCGTGCTCGCTTGGCGCAACCCCTCCCCTCGCGGGGAGGGGGCCGCGCCGCGATTCAATTCGGACGCAACATGCTCTAGCTGTACCAACTTAGTGCATACCAAAAATGATATCAACGCAAGCCTTTCACTCGCTCTGCCCGCGACAAAGTCGGCAATTGCTTTCCGCCGCGAACGCGGGCACGAGAGCAATGGGCCATCCGCTCCCAACGGCGGACGTCCATCTGTGAGGATGGGAGATTAGTTGATGAGCATACCTCCGAAGCCGGCTGTACGCCCGGCCGATGCCCGGTTTTCCTCGGGCCCCACCAAAAAACGCCCTGGCTGGAGTTTGAGCGCCCTCGAAGGCGCAGCACTCGGCCGTTCGCACCGCTCCAAGGCTGGCAAGGCCAAACTCAAGGAAGCGATCGACCGCACGCGCGCGTTGCTGCGGGTTCCCGCCGACTACCGCATCGCGATCGTTCCGGCATCAGATACCGGCGCGGTAGAGATGGCGATGTGGTCGATGCTGGGGCCAAGGCCGGTCGACGTGTTCGCCTGGGAGAGCTTCGGCGAGGAATGGGTTACCGACGCCAAGGCGCTGAAGATCGATGCGGCGCTGCATGTGGCTCGCCCCTATGGCGCGCTGCCGGATTTTTCCAAGGCGCGGCGCGAGGCCGATGTCATCTTCACGCAGAACGGCACGACGTCGGGTGCGAAGATCCCGAATTTCGATTGGATCGCCGCTGATCGTGAAGGGATTACGATCAATGACGCAACCTCCGCCGCCTTTGCCCAGCCCATCGATTGGGCCAAGTGCGATGTGGTGACGTATTCGTGGCAGAAGGTGATGGGCGGAGAGGCCGCGCACGGCATGATCATTCTTTCCCCGCGCGCGGTGGCGCGGCTAGAGAGCTTCACGCCGGATCGCCCGCTGCCGAAGATTTTCCGCATGACCAAGAAGGGCAAGCTCGACGAAGCGCTGTTCGAAGGCGCCACCATCAACACGCCATCTTTGTTGGCAGTCGAGGATTATCTGGACACGCTGAAATGGGGCGAGAGCATTGGCGGGCTCGAAGCGTTGCACGCGCGCGCGGACGCAAATTCCAAAGTGCTGTACGATTGGGCCGCGCGCACGCCATGGATCGCGCCGCTCGCGGAAGATAAGCGCACATGGTCGAACACCGGCGTGTGCTTGAAGGTCGTCGACCCGCGCGTGACTTCGCTCAGCGAAGAGGGGCAGACAGAATTCGCAAAGAAGCTCGCTTCGCTGTTGGAGAAGGAGGGGGTGGCGCTAGACGCGGCCTCCTATCGCGCCGCCCCGCCAGGCCTGCGCATCTGGTGCGGCGCAACTATCGAACGCGCGGATGTGGAAGCGCTCACGCCGTGGATCGAGTGGGCGTTCGCGGTGTGCGCGAGCGAACTCGCGAAAGCCGCATAACGATGCCCACGCTTGAACAACTAGACGGCGAGGATTGGGGCGAGCCCACGTTCCCCTCGGGTCTCGTAATCAGGTGCCACCAACTCCGAAAGAAGGAGCTTGATGCCTTCACTGCGGGTGATTTGCGAGTCCTCATTGGTCAGGGCATGTCGCTCAAATACTTGATGCCAAAAGCTCTCGCTCTCCTATGCTCAGACCCGTTGACCGAAGGCGACCTTTATCCGGGCGACCTGCTCCGGGCGCTCATTTTTCCCAAGAACTGGTCGGAGCTTGCTGTTTGCGAACAAGAGCTGGCTGAGGTGTGTAATCGCGCGCGTGCGCTCATCGAGTCGCGGCAAGATGAGACGCTTGCTGATGGCCGGTTCGTAGGCGATGACCTCGCCGCGACACTGCAGCTCGCGATCAAGGAATATCAGGATCGCTAATCGCGATGTAACCGGAGCATTGGATGTCAAAGGTACTGATTAGCGATGACCTCTCGCCCGCCGCGATTGAGATATTCAAACAACGCGGCATCGAAGTCGATTTTCAGCCTCAGCTCGGCCCCGATGCAGCAAGGCTGAAGGAAATCATCGGCCAGTATGACGGTCTCGCCATTCGCTCTGCGACTAAGGTGAAGGCCGACATCATAGCCGCGGCGACGAATCTGAAAGTCGTCGGTCGGGCCGGCATCGGCGTCGACAATGTCGACATCCCCGCCGCCACCGCGAAAGGCATCGTGGTGATGAATACGCCGTTCGGCAATTCCATCACCACCGCCGAGCACGCCATTGCGCTGATGTTCGCCGCCGCGCGGCAAGTGCCGGCAGCCGATGTTTCCACGCAAGCAGGCAAGTGGGAGAAGAACCGTTTCATGGGCGTGGAACTCTACGCCAAGACGTTGGGTCTTATCGGTTGCGGCAATATCGGCGGTATTGTCGCCGACCGTGCGCTTGGCCTGAAGATGAAAGTGATCGCCTACGATCCGTTTCTTTCGCCAGAGCGGGCGGTGTCGATCGGCGTGGAGAAGGTCGAGCTGGAGGAGCTGCTGGCGCGGGCGGACATCATTTCACTGCACGTGCCGATGACGGAGAAAACCAAGAACATCCTGTCGGCTGAAAATCTAGCCAAGACCAAGAAAGGCGTGATCGTTGTCAACGCCGCGCGCGGCGGGCTCGTGGACGAAGCAGCCCTGCGCGCTGGGCTCGATAGCGGCCATGTTTCGGCGGCGGCGTTTGACGTGTTCACCGCGGAGCCAGCCAAGGAAAACGTGCTGTTCGGCGCGCCAAATTTCATCGCCACGCCGCACCTGGGCGCGTCGACCAACGAAGCGCAGGAGAATGTCGCGCTGCAGGTGGCCGAACAGATGAGCGATTACCTGCTTACCGGTGCTGTCACCAACGCGCTCAACATGCCCTCGATCAGCGCTGAGGAGGCGCCGCGCCTCAGGCCGTTCGCGGCGCTCGCTGAAAAGCTCGGCGCCTTCGCCGGCCAAGTCGCCGACGAAGGGCTCGAGGAAGTCGCCATCGAATATGAGGGCGAAGTCGCCAAACTCAACATGAAGCCGCTGACGGCGGCCGCACTCGCGGGGCTCTTGCGCCCGCTCTTGCAGGACGTGAACGTCGTCTCGGCGCCAGCTTTGTTGAAGGAACGCGGCGTGCCGCTGACTGAATCAACGCGCGAGGGCTCGCCGATCTATGAAAGCCTCATCCGCATCCGGGTGAAGACAGGCGGCGCCTGGCGGCGGGTGGCGGGCACGGTGATCGCCGGCGCGCCGAAGATCGCCGAGGTGAAGGAAATGCACCTCGAAGCGCCGTTCCATCCGTTCATGCTGTTCATCAACAATTCCGACAAGCCGGGGTTCATCGGCGCGCTCGGCACGCTGCTGGGCGACGCCCGCATCAATATCGCGACTTTCCATCTGGGCCGCGAGGCGGAAGGGCAGGATGCGATTGCGCTGGTGGGTGTGGACCAATTAGTGCCGAATGCCGTGGTGGACCAGATCAAGGCGCTGCCGCAGGTGCGCTATGTGAAGGCGCTACGGTTTTAGCGCCCAGCCGGAATCAACTGGCGCCGTGCTCCCCCGACGGGGGAGCTGTCAGCGAAGCTGACTGAGGGGGCAGCGCCGCTCCTTGTGAGTCCAGCGCTCACCCCTCCGTCACGCGCTTCGCGCGCGCCACCTCCCCC
>DPWD01000057.1:0-5247 GCA_003526465.1 Hyphomonadaceae bacterium | reverse complement strand
ATGCGATTGCCCTGCCCTATCGGGGGAGGACGGCGTGTATGCTCTGCTGATAGTCGGTGCGGTCTTAGCGCGTCGGCGTTGGCGGGTCGGTGCGATAATCGTAGAAGCCGCGCTGCGATTTGCGGCCGAGCCAGCCTGCTTCAACATATTTCACCAGCAGTGGGCAAGGGCGGTATTTCGAATCCGCCAAGCCTTCGTACAGCACCTGCATGATCGAGAGGCAGGTGTCCAAGCCGATGAAGTCGGCAAGCTCCAGCGGCCCCATCGGATGGTTGGCGCCGAGCTTCATGGATTTGTCGATCGCCTCGACCGAACCCACGCCTTCGTACAACGTGTAGATCGCCTCGTTGATCATCGGCACCAGCACGCGGTTGACGATGAACGCGGGAAAATCCTCCGCGTTGGCGATGGTCTTGCCCAGGCTTTCGACGAATTTCACCGACGTGTCGTAAGTGTCCTGGCTGGTGGCCAGGCCGCGGATCAGTTCCACCAGCTTCATCACCGGCGCCGGGTTCATGAAATGGATGCCGATGAATTTATCGGGGCGGTCGGTCTTGGCCGCGAGGCCCGTGATCGAGATCGACGATGTGTTGGAGGCGAGGATCGCGGTGGGCTTCAGCACGGCGTGAAGATCGGCGAACGCTTTGCGCTTGGCGTCGAGATCCTCGACGATGGACTCGATCACCAAGTCGCAGGCCTCGAACGCGGCGATGCTTGGCGCCGCTTTGATGCGCTTCAAGCCCGCGTCCATGTCCGCCTGCTGGATTAGGCTGCGGCCGACCTGACGGCGCATGTTCTTGGCGACGCTTTCGAGCCCTGCGTCGATGCGCGCGGGATCGGAATCGTTGAGCAGCACCTCGTAACCGGCCAAGGCGCAGACATGGGCGATGCCATTGCCCATCTGCCCGGCCCCGATAACGCCCACGGTTTTGATGCTGCTCATGTTTCAGGCCGCTGCCACAAAAAATCTTGCTGCAATGCAACATAAGCCGCGCCCTGGCGCAAGGGGCGACTGGCGACCAATAGCCCCTAAAGCCCCGCCTTGGTCAGCTCCTCCATCAGCTCCGGCACGGCGATTTTGTAGTCCGCCACCAGCCCGATATCGGCGATCTGGAAGATCGGCGCGTCCTCGTCCTTGTTGATGGCGACGATGACTTTGCTGTCCTTCATCCCGGCCAGATGCTGGATTGCGCCGGAAATGCCAATGGCGACATAGAGTTCGGGGGCGACTACCTTTCCGGTTTGGCCGACCTGGTAATCGTTGGGGGCGTATCCGGCGTCCACGGCCGCGCGCGAAGCGCCCACGGCGGCGCCCAGCTTGTCGGCGAGAGGGTCGAGCACGCGGTGGAACTCCTCGCGCGAGCCGAGCGCACGCCCGCCCGAGACCACACGTTTGGCGGCGGTCAGTTCCGGGCGGTCGGATTTCGCCATCTCCTCGGAGACGAACGAGGATTTAAACGGGCCGGAAGGCGCGGCGATGGTTTCGATCGCGGCGCTGCCGCCTTCGCCCGCCGGCTTGAACGCGGTCGCCTGCACCGTGAGCACTTTCTTGGCTTGGGTGTCGTGAACGCTGATCAGCGCATTGCCGGCATAGATCGGCCTGACGAACGTGTCGGCGCTTTCAACCGCGATAACGCCGGAGACTTGCATCACGTCGAGCTTGGCTGCAACGCGCGGGGCGGCGTTCTTACCCGTGGTGGTGGCGGGGAACAGCACCGCATCGTAGGCGGCCATCAGCGGCGTGATTAGAGCTTCAAGCGGCTCGGCCATTTGCTGGGCGAGCGTCGCGCTATCGGCGTGGAGCACCTTACGAACGCCAGCGATCCGCGCTGCCGCCTGCGCCGCGGCGCCCGCATTGGCGCCAGCTACCAGAACATCCACATCCGCGCCCATCGCCTTCGCGGCGGTGATGAGCTTATGGGTGGCGTCCTTCAGAGCGGCATTATTGTGCTCAGCAACAACAAGGACAGCCATCAGAATACCCCCGCTTCTTTGAGCTTGCCGACCAGTTCAGCGGCGGTTTTCACTTTAGCGCCGCCCTGGCGTTTGGGCGGCTCAGCCGTTTTCGTAACTTTGAGGCGCGGGGCGACATCGACACCAAGATCGGCCGGGGTCTTCACGTCGATCGGCTTTTTCTTCGCCTTCATAATATTGGGCAGCGAGGCGTAGCGCGGTTCGTTCAAGCGCAGGTCCGTGGTGACAATCGCCGGCAGCGCCACATCGATGGTCTGCAGCCCGCCATCGACTTCGCGCGTTACGCTCGCCTTGTCGCCGTGCAGCACGATGCGCGAGGCGAAGGTCGCTTGCGGCCAATCGAGCAGGGCGGCGAGCATCTGGCCGGTGGCGTTGTTGTCGTCGTCGATGGCTTGCTTGCCGAGGATGACGAGGTCGGGCTTCTCAGCCTCGATGATCGCCTTCAAGAGCTTCGCCACCGCCAGCGGTTCGATCTCGCCTTCGGCCTTCACCAGAATCCCGCGGTCGGCGCCAATCGCGAGCGCGTTGCGGATGGTCTCCTGGCATTGCTCGGGACCTATCGAGACCGCGATCACTTCCTTGGCGGCGTCCTTGGCGTGACCGCCGCCGCCCTCGCGCATGCGCACGGCTTCCTCGATGGCGATCTCGCAGAACGGGTTGATCGACATCTTCAAATTCGCGAGGTCGACCCCCGAGCCGTCGGGCTTGACCCGGACCTTGAGATTGTAATCGAGCACCCGTTTAACCGGGACGAGCACTTTCATGTTTGAAATCCTTGGATATTCCGAGAGTGCGCTGCAACGCAACAAACGCGCCGGACACTAGCGGCGCCGCGTTTGCTCCGTCAATGCGGCGAACCGGGCAAGTATGCGGGGGCGGTAGTCAGCCTAGCCGAACGGGGCGAGCAGGGGGATGGCACGGCGGCCGTCGCGGCGATAGACGACGAAGTCACGGTCAGTGGTCATCACTTGGCATCGTGGGTGGAGTTCCGACATCCGCACGAGGCAGGCGTCCGCCAGCGAAATGCCGGCATCGGCATAGCGCGCCATGAGCCGGCGCACCGTCTCGATTTCGCCGCCAAGCGAGAAATCCAACTTCAAGACGCCGCGGGCAACGAGTTCGAGTATGGCAGCCGGGCCCACGCTGGCGCGGCCGACAAGATAGCAGGCCTCGGTCACCACCGCCTCGCAGGCGAAGTACGGGCCCGGCACGCGCGCGAATTGCTCGCGCGCCCAGCCGTGATAGGTGTCGTTCTTGTTGAGAAACGCCACCAGGGGCCCGGTATCGACAATCGTGCGCAGGCCTACTTTTTCCCTAGGGCGCGCGTTGGCTTGCGATTGCTCGGTCCGCCGAAGCCGCGCATGTGCTTGGGGTTGGTCGAGAGATCGCGCGGCCCGCTGACAATGCCCGCGAGATCGCCGACGAGGTCGAGCACGCTGCCCTTGGCGGGCGCGTCAGACTGCTCCACCAGCCGCTCGATGGCCTCTCGCACAACAGCGCTCTTGCTCTGCTTACGCTTTCGCACCAGCGCTTCGAGCTGAGCTTCAAGGGCCGGGGGGAGTTTTACGGTCAGCGTGTTCATCGGGTATTACCTGTTGCGCATAATGGTAACACCACAAGAGCCCCTCGGGCAAGTGAACCCCGCCGATTTTCATCGGCGGGTTTTGAAGGTCGCGCGCATGCTCCCCTTAGCGGCTCAGCACGCCCGGCCAGTTGGTGTTGGCGTCGCGGATGAAGCCGGGGATGTTGGCTTCCCAGCGGCGCTGAATTTCGTCGTTGTAGTTGAGATAGAGTTTGCCGTCGACGATGCGCCAATTGTTGGCGTTGCCGGGCGCGGTGTAGTTCTGGGAGATCGCCCAGGCGCAATAACCGCCATATTGCGGCAGGTAGCGCGCCGGCGCGGCGCGAAACGCAGCCAGATGTTCGGCGGATGCGAAGCGATATTCGACGCCCTCGTGAGTCGTCTTGAACTGTGTTGTGCCGCGCACCGGGCGCCCATCGGTGAAGTAGGCGACCACATCGTAGCCAGAGGCCCCGACATTGCTGGCAAAACCGGTGTGGACCGGGCGCTCATCGGCGAACGCGGGCGCTGCAAACGAGAGCGCGGCGGCGAACGCGAGGGTAAGGGCGAAGAAGAGCTTGCGCATTTGGAACGATCCTTTGTCGGTTGTGTTGATTTTAGGCGGCGGCGCGTAAGGGCGTGGGCGCGGTGGTTTGGCGTGGGACGAAGGCGCCGCCAAGGTCGCGGGCGAGGCCGAAGAGTTCGTCGCGGCGGATGATTACAAGCGCCAAGGTCGTGATCCACACCAGCACAGCGGCATTGAACAGCCCGCCGCCGTCATTGTTGGGATCGATGCCGAGCGGTGTGAACAGATGAAAGCTCACCGCGCCTGACATCACCGCAAAACCGATCAGTGCGCCAACGCCGCCCAGGCGGCGGAAGCGCGGCATCAGCCCGACCAATAGCAGCCCGGAAGCGAACAGTTCCGCCGTGCCGATAGCGTATTGGCTGAAGAGGCCAGTGTGGCCGAACAGCCCGGGCAGTCCTAAGGTTCCCGCCCAGCCGTCGAGACGGCCGAAGATTTCCTGTGTGTTGGGGTGATCGGTGAATTTGTAGCGCAGGCTGTCGAGAAAAATTATCGACGCAAATACGGAAATCGCGGCGGGCGCGAAGCGGAGGATGGTGGCGAGCATGGGCGTTTTCCCTCGAACCGCCGGCTGCCGCCGGCTCGGTGTGGTTCGGTGGGAAATTCGACTCAACCAGCGCGGCGGTTACAGCAAACGCCCGCCGCGTGGGGAACTCACCCTCTCGGGAGATTGTCGAAGCTAAAATCGGTTGACCCGCTGGCATGTTCCCCGAACTTTACCACGTAGCCCGCACCCAGTTTTGCCGCCAGATTCTCCGCGTCGATGCTGGATTGGAAAATCCCAGCCAAATGCCAAGGCTTCAAGCACACAACGCCCCAGCCCTGCTTCAGATCGTCCCCTTGGATCGGCATTGCCTGTTCCTTTTGTCCCGAGCGCAAGCATAGCAGGGTTTGCAATATTCCAAGCGGGAAAATCGCGCCGTTCACCATCTCAAAAGGCGCGTTCCAATCAGGGCGCCTAGCGCGGCCGANNATCGCCAGCACGTACCATGTGGTCACAAAGGCGGCCGAATCCACTGGGCAATACATGGAATAGGCAATCGCCCCGACGCCTCCCGACAGCGCGCCGATCGCCGCGCCGGTCAGCGTCAGCCGTGTCGGGGCAGCCGCGCGCAGCAGCCACAAG
>DPWD01000058.1 GCA_003526465.1 Hyphomonadaceae bacterium | reverse complement strand
GTGCGAGGGGCGCGTTCACCGCCAGGCGGCATTCGCCGGGCCTGAGCCGCGTCCAGCCCTGCATCACGATAGCGCGCCCGTCGGGCCGTCCAGTCGAGGCTTCGAGCACAAAGCTGGTCTCGTTGCAGACTTGCCAACCGCTTGCGTTGCGCCGCTGCTGCGCGCCGGCGTGGCCAGCGAACGCAAGCAGCGTCAAGGCCGCCAGGAGCGTGGCGAAAACGCCCGGTCTAATGAATAAGCGTGCCAGCGCCATGTTCGGTGAACAATTCCATAAGCAAAACGTGCGGCGTGCGCCCGTCGAGAATAACAGCGGCTTCGACACCATTGTCGAGTGCGGCGATGCAGGTTTCGAGCTTGGGGATCATGCCGCCAGTGGCCACCCCCGAAGCGATGGCGCTCCGGGCGTCGTCGACGGACATTTCGCGAATGAGTTCGCCGTTCTTGTCGAGCACGCCAGGCACGTCCGACAGCAGCAGGAAACGCTTGGCCGACAGCGCCTTGGCGATCGCGCCGGCGGCGGCGTCGGCGTTGATGTTGTAGGTGCACCCGTCCTCGGCGACGCCGATCGGCGCCACCACCGGCACATAATCCTCAGGCGCATTGATCAGCGCTTGAATCAGCGTCGGGTCGACGGCGACGGGATCGCCGACAAAGCCAAGATCGACTACCTGTTCGATCATGCTGTCGGGGTCCTTTTTGGTGCGCACGGCTTTCTCCACCGTGATCAACCGGGCATCCTTGCCGGAAAGGCCAACGCCGCGCACGTCGGCCTCGCGCCCGGCGGCGGTGATCTGGTGGGCGAGTTCCTTGTTGACGCTGCCCGAGAGCACCATCTCGGCCACTTCCATGGTCTCGGAATCGGTCACGCGCAGGCCGTCCACGAATTGCGATTTCACGCCCGCGCGCTCCAGCATGCGGCTGATCTGCGGGCCGCCCCCGTGCACCACCACCGGGTGAATGCCCACGAGCTTCAACAGCACGACATCTGCGGCGAATTTGCGGGCGGTTTCCTCATCGCCCATGGCGTGGCCGCCATATTTCACCACCACGGTCTCGCGATCGTAGATTTGGATATAAGGCAGCGCCTCGGCCAAGGTCTTCGCCTTGACCAAACCGTCTTGCAGCGCCGCGAGGCGGTCCTTTGGGGGCGGCTTGCTCACGGGCGTCCTCTGTTACTCAGAATTGCAGCCAAGTGAGACATCTTCCATCCACCCATCCCCGGAGGCCGCGAAGCGGCATTCCGGGGCCCAGGAACACCGCAATCGGACGGCCTTCGCCCTGCGTCTCAAACGGATCGCGTCTATGGGTCCCGGACTTGCGCTCCGCGCAATCCGGGAATGGGTTGGAGAGCGAGTCACGTTTCGACGAATGCTGGTACTAGAGCGTTCCGCCGCTCACGCCAAGGCCGCGATTTCAGCGCGCAACAATTCAATGCCTTGGCCGGTCTCCGCGGACGTGGCGACGATCTCGGGGTGCGCAGCAGGGCGTTTGGCGATCTGCTTGGCGATGGCGGCGATCAGCGCTTCGGCTTCGGTGGGTTTGACCTTGTCGGCCTTGGTCAACACGATCTGATAATTCACAGCCGATTTGTCCAACCCGTCCATGACATCGCTGTCATGGGGCTTCAGCCCATGGCGCGCGTCGATCAACAGGATCACGCGCTTCAGGCTTGGGCGCCCGCGCAGATAATCGCGCGTGAGCGTGGTCCAGCGCTCGATATCGGCGCGGCCGGCCTTAGCGTAGCCGTAGCCGGGCAGATCGACCAGCCGCAGCCGGTCGCCCACGCGGAAGAAGTTCAGCTCACGCGTGCGCCCAGGCTCGGTGGACGCGCGCGCCAGCTTGAGCCGGCCCGTCAGCGCGTTGATGAGACTCGACTTACCAACATTGGAGCGCCCCGCGAACGCCACTTCCGGGACGTCGCCCGCAGGCAACTGCGCCATGTCAGCGACGCCAAGCTCGAACGCGATGGGGCCAGCAAAAAGCAGGCGGCCGGCTTCCAAATATTCGGCAGTCGGGGGTTTGTGGGCCACGAAACTCACTCATCCAAGCGCGCGGGCTCTAACACCCATTCCCGGATTGCGCGACTTGTCCGCCGAAGCTCGGAGAGCGAAGGCGGAAGCGCAAGTCCGGGAATGGGTGGAACAAGCTACTCCGCCGCCGCGGGCGCGCGCCATTTCGCGAGCAGCTTGTCGAACTGCGTCTCCACGCCTTGCCTGCGCATGATCACGTATTGCTGGATGAGCGAGAGAATGTTCGACCAAGTCCAGTAGATCACCAGCCCGGCGGCAAAGCCCGCGAACATGAAGGTGAACAGAAGCGGCATCCAGCGGAAGATCGCCGCTTGCATGGGGTCGGCCGGCGGCGGCGAAAGCGCCTGCAGCGCCCACATGGTGACGCCGTAGAAGATTGGCCAAACGCCGAGCGCCGGTATCAGTGCGCCGACGAGCGGGATCGAGTGGAAGTCAAAACCGATGGCCGGCAGGATTCCAAAAAGGTTGAAAATCGAAGTTGGATCGGGCGCCGAAAGATCTTGAATCCAGCCATAGAACGGGGTGTGGCGCATCTCGATGGTGTTGGTGAGCACTTTGTAGAGCGCGTAGAATACAGGGATCTGCAGCAGGATCGGCACGCAACCAGACACAGGATTGATCTTCTCGGTTTGGTACAGCTTCAGCGTTTCCTGCTGCTGGCGCTGCTTGTCGGCGGCGTAGCGCTCCTGGATTTCCTTCATTTTCGGCTGCAGCGTCCGCATCCGCGCCATTGCCTTGAACGATTGGTAGACCAGCGGAAACATCAACAGCTTGATAACGATAGTAGTGAGCAGGATGCCGATGCCAAAACTGCCGGCCCACTTCGCCAACGGATGCATCAGCCAAATGAAATAGGGGCGCGTGAGGAACCAGAAATTGCCCCAATCCACAGCATCGTCGAGGCGCGGGATCGCTAACGCGCTCTGGTATTCCCGCAGGACGTCAACTTGTTTCGCGCCAGCGAACAGACGCTGGGTATAGCTGACCTCGCCGCCGGCTGGGGCCTCATGCCAGACCCCGCGATAGGCGGCGCGAAAATCGGTCGCGTCAGCGCCGGCCCTGCTGTTGAAATAAGCCGAAACCTGTTCGCTCTGCTCGGGAACGATGGCGGTCAGCCAATAATGGTCGGTGACGCCGAACCAGCCGCCTTGCCCTTCCTGTTCGACAATGCGCTGATCACGGCCAACGCGCCCGCGTTCGCGATTGCGCGCGTGCTTCTGAGCATCCTCGAAACTGGTGGCGTGCCGGCGCGTCTCGGGCCCGAAAAAACCCAACAGGCCCTGATGCACAATCTGGTTGCGCACATAATCTGGCGGCAAACCCTCGCGCCGGGTCACGCCCAAGGGCCGCACCGAGACCGCGCTGTCGCGCTCATTGCGCACGACATCGGTGATCGTGAACATGAAATTGTTGTCGATGCTGATGGTGCGCTCGATGCGCAGGCCGGGCCCCGGGATCAAGGTCAACGTCACCGGCGTGTCGGGGCTGAGCCGCGCGCCCGTAGGCGCGGTCCAGCTACTGGAATCGTCTGCAAGCGTGGAGACATCGACGCCGCTCTGCATTTCCCAGCCGAAGAAAGCATCTTGGGCCGATGGCGACCCGAACGGCGAAAGCAGCGTCACTTCCGGGCTGTCACGCTCGGTCGTGCGGCGGTAATCCTTGAGGCTCAGATCGTCGAAGCGCGCGCCGGCAAGCGCGATCGAGCCGTCTACGCGCGGCGTGTCGATGGCGATGCGAGCGCTGGCGGTCGCGGCCAGCGCCTGCTC
>DPWD01000111.1:3090-3247 GCA_003526465.1 Hyphomonadaceae bacterium | reverse complement strand
CGCGCACGTGCAGGCCGTAGGTCGAGGCGGTGGGGCCGAGCGCGATGTTCGAGCCGGGGTCGGCGCGCACGTGAATGGCGGGCGCGCCGCCGAACACATTGATTATGGCCGTTGCGTCGTCATTGGTGTCGGGCGTGGCTGCGTTTTCGGCGATGCC
>DPWD01000111.1:0-3040 GCA_003526465.1 Hyphomonadaceae bacterium | reverse complement strand
TGCAAGTCGTCGGCGTCGAGTGTGGTGGAAGTGGTGCGGACGGTGTTGTGATAGCCGGTGATGCTCCAGCCGCCATTGATGCGGAGTTGGCCGCCGATCGGCGCCTCAACCGCGAGGCCGCGCACGCCTGTGCCGCGCGCGGTGACGTTGCCGCGCAGGAAGACATCGCCGGTGACGCCCGCCGAAGGGCCGCCCAGGATGGCGAAAGCGCTGGAATTGTCGCCGATCACAGACATCGCGCCGGAACTGGTGAGGTCCCCGTTTAGCTGCGCGTCGAGCCGGATCGCCGCGCTGTTGTTGCCTTCGATGCTGATCGTACCGGAATTGGTGATGCCGCCGTTGAACGCAGCACCCGCGCCGAGGCGGATGCCATGACGGTTCGTCCCTGTCGCAAACGTGCCGTCGAGATCGCCGTCGCTGTCGGTGTCGGCGAGGGTGTAATCTTCGAGCAGCGAAATTGTGCCGGAATTGGTGATCACCTGCGGGCCGGCGAAGCCGCCTTGCAGCAGGATGCCGGTGCTGTTGTTGGCGTTGTTGGAGCTAAGCGTGCCTGCGTTGGACACGTCATTGTTGGAATCGACCGTGACTGCTGTTTGGCCCGCGGTGACCGCGATCGAGCCGGCGTTGGTGATGGTGACATCGCCGGGCGAGGCGCCGTCGGGCGCGGAGGTGAGCAGCGGATTGGTGGTCGCGGTGGAAACCGTGACGTCATTGGCGCTGGCGTCGTCCGCCGCCGCCGCGCCAACAAGTGCCGCCGCTAGCCCCGCCAGCTTGACCCCGCCCAATTTGATCTTGGAAAAGCGCATGCCGAGCCATCCCCTGCGTCTTGCTTGGGCGCGGCGTCTCAAACCGCACCCGCGGCGCGCTTTGGACGCGAGTTCCGCGCGCGCCACACCCCAACGAATTGTCGCCGCTCAAGGCGGCGCACTTTGGTCTGGCATGCCGGCTTTGGGCCGCTTTGTCCAGCCTTGGGCGCAGGGGTAGGGGAGGCTCACAAGGTGTTGAAGAACAAGGGGTTCGGGGCGCGGCGGGCTGCCGCACGCCGCGCCGAGGGGGCTGTTGGCGGAACGTTGTGGACAGCGCAAGTCCTATCGCAATTCGAGAGCGGTCTCGCCCAAGTCCAGCAGGCCTTCGACTGTCGGCCATCGCGCCTCGAACCATGCACGAAACGGCGCAAGCTTGAGGTTCCCGCAGCGCAGTAAAACCACGCGGGCGCCGCCGACCCGGGCGGCAAGGTCGAGGTAGTCGCTGTCCTTGGTGATCACGACGGCGCCGGTCGCTATCGCTTCGGCCCAGATAGCGCGATCATCAGCCTGCGGGCTGAGGACCACCGCTGCGTGCCGGGCTTCTTGGCCGCGCGCGATCAGCCACGTGGCGAGTGCTGGTGGGAGATTTGTGTCCACCAGAAAGCGCATCGCCGCTCAGGCCGTGACGATGGGATGGTCGAAATTCTTCGCGGCGTAGGCGAGCGCCGCCTCGATGTCCTCGGCTTCCAGATAGGGGAAGGCCTCCAGGATGTCGGCCTCCTTCATGCCAGAGCCGAGCATCTCCAACACTTCGGCCACGGTGATGCGCATGCCGCGGATGGTCGGTCGCCCGCCGCGAACGTTTGAAAGGGTTGTGATGCGGTCCATGGGGGTGAGTGTTGCATGTAAGGCGGGGTTTGTCATTCCGCGATATCGGGGGCTGGAGCGCGCGGCCTCCGGCCCGCGCTTGCCCACGTGATGGAAGGAAGCGCGCTTCCAGTCACTTATGCGCGGCCCGGAGGTCGCGCTCACCATTGTTCGCTTTTTGCGTTCCAAGAATCGTGGGTGATGGGCGCGTCCGGGACGACGAGTCAAAGCAATGCTTCGAGTCGATCAAGTGTGTCCGACACACCAGCACTCAGGTGGTCCAATCCGCGAATGACGGGAAAGTTTGTGGTGGCGCCAGCTTTTTCGAAAGCCAAATTTACCTCAACACTGGCGTGCGCGATAATTCCCGGCGCTGGCGCACTGAATTGAATTGAGAATACTCGCACCCCCTGCGCTGTAAGTGCAACGGTCGCGGGGGGACTCATCCCTACGATACCCGCCATCTTTTTTTCACCGGGAAAGTGCCACGGTCCATCGGCTATCCTTATTGTATTTCCAATCTGGGCCGCAGTACTCAGGACCACCAATAGCCGGTGCTTGTCTATGTTGTTGAGTTCCTGGACGACGGCGAGGATGGTGTCAGCCGGGGTCGGTTGTTTGAACGGCTGCAAATTTTCGAGAACCGCCAATGCTGCGGGGCCAATCCCACGGAGAGCCCCGCGCTTGAGGGCATCGTTGTACCCATCCTGCTTCGTGAAGATAGGAAACTGAAGGCGAGGGCTTGGCGCTCCGATTTTTTTGACTGCCAGCTGCCAAACGATGTGATCGAGCGAAGACCTTAGATGGTGTATTACCTCGCCAGCGATAACCCCAAATCGCGCCGGCGGCAGGCCTCGTGATGCCGCCATGAACACAAATTCTTTCAAGTCTAGCGAGTGTCCGCCGAATCCTACCCATGGAGCGGGGTCTCTCTGCAGAAACTGCTGTGTCTCAACCTCGAGGGTGCGCGTGAGTTCGTGCGCGCGCTCCAACTTCGCTCGCCAGCTGTAGTTGCTGTCGCCCAGCATCAATTATCCAAAAAGCTCCGCAGCTTCCGGCTCCGGCTCGGATGCTTCAGCTTCCTTAGCGCCTTCGCTTCGATCTGCCTGATCCGTTCGCGCGTCACGGAAAACTGCTGGCCCACTTCTTCCAGCGTGTGATCGGTGTTCATNNCCGAAGCGCATGCGCAGCACGCGTTCTTCGCGCGGGGTGAGGCTCGCGAGCACGCGGGTGGTGGTTTCGCGCAGATTGCTTTGGATGGCGGCGTCGACGGGCAGGATGGCGGACTTGTCTTCGATGAAATCGCCGAGATGGGAATCTTCCTCGTCGCCGATGGGCGTTTCGAGCGAGATCGGCTCCTTGGCGATTTTCATCACCTTGCGCACTTTTTCGAGCGGCAACCCAAGCTTCTCGGCCAATTCCTCCGG
>DPWD01000162.1 GCA_003526465.1 Hyphomonadaceae bacterium | reverse complement strand
CGCCGCCGAGAGCCGCCGTGCGCCCAGCGATTGCAGCGTCGTCGCGTCGGGAACGCCGGGCCAGCCCATGATGTTGAGCGGCAGCTCCACAGCCGCGGCAACGGCGCGGATGTCGTCCGGTTTCATCGCAAACGGGACAAACAGCCCGCTCGCGCCGGCAGCCTCGAACGCCCGCCCGCGCCGTATCGTTTCCTCCAGCGCCTGCTCAGCGGGCACGAGTTGCTTCAGGTACACATCGGTGCGCGCATTGATGTAGAGATTGACCCCCGCGCGCTCCGCCGCCGCGCGCGCTGCTTCGATCTTACGCAGATGCAGATCGTGCTGCTCGCGGCCATCTTCGAGATTAATCCCCACCGCGCCGGCGCCGATCAGCGCGGCCACATTCTCCGCAACGCGCGCGGGATCGTCCGCATAGCCGCCCTCTGCGTCGCACGTGATCGGCAATGTGGTGACGCGGGCAATCTCTTCCACGGTTGTGACAAGTTTCGCGACCGGAAGATCGTGGCCGTCGGCAAACCCATGCGCCCACGCGACCGCCGCGCTGGAGGTCGCGACCGCCTTGGCCCCGGCGCGCTCGACGATCTTCGCGCTGGCCGCGTCCCAGACATTGGGGAGGATCAGGAAGTCCTGGTGCAGCGCGTGGAAAACAGCGGCGTCTTGTGGGCGTGCGGGCATGGACACGTTATGGGCCGCCGGCGTCTCGCCGGCAACGTCGGCGCTTGCCGGCGGTCCATGGATTCAGTGCCGATCAGCGCCGTCCAACACAAACCGCCGATCACAATAGCCGCACTCGACGAAATCCGCTTCGCCCATGTCGTAATACACGACCGGGTGCCCGAGCGCGCCGCCGCCGCCGTCGCACTTCACGCGCCGCGTGCTCGATACGATCACTTCCGGCTCGGGGATTGCGTCGGGACAGCCGGGGCTCGCCTGGTCGGTCGGCTTATTGTCGCGAAGTTTGGGCATTTGGCTCTTGGCGCGGGTGAAATCGCCCCGTACCTAGAGCCCCGCGCGCCCGCGCGCAATGCGGCGCAGTCTCCGGATCGTTCATGCTCGCACCCACGCCGCCGCCCGCTTACGCCATCGAGGCGCGCGGCCTCGACAAAACCTACCGCGCCCAAGGCAAGGCGCCGGCTGTGCACGCGCTGAAAACAGTGGACCTCGCCATCCCACGAGGGAGTTTCTTCGGCCTGCTCGGGCCCAATGGCGCGGGCAAATCCACCTTCATCAACATATTGGGCGGGCTGGTGCTGAAACGCGGCGGGACCGCCTCGATCTGGGGCCACGACATCGATTCCGACCCCATGAACGCCCGCGGCGCCATCGGCATCGTGCCGCAGGAGCTGAACATGGACCCGTTCTTTTCCCCGCTGGAAGCGCTGGAAATCCAGGCCGGCTATTACGGCGTGCCCAAGCGCGAGCGGCGCAGCGAGGAAATTCTCCGCGCGGTTGGCTTGTGGGACAAGCGCGACGCTTATGCGCGCACGCTGTCGGGCGGAATGAAAAGGCGCCTGCTGGTGGCAAAAGCCATGGTGCATTCACCGCCGGTGCTGGTGCTGGACGAACCGACCGCCGGCGTCGACGTCGATTTGCGCCGCCAGCTCTGGGAGCATGTGCGCGCCTTGCACGCAAGCGGCGTCACCATCGTGCTCACCACCCACTATCTCGAGGAAGCGCAAGAACTCTGCGACACCATCGCCATCATCAATCACGGCGCGGTCATCGCCTGCGAGCCGACGGCGCGCCTCATTTCGCGGCTCGACCAGAAGACCTTGGTGGTGACCCCGCAGGCGCCGCTAGCGCCACCGCTCAAGGGCTTCGAGGACGTGCTGTTCGCGATGAAGCCATCAGGCGCCTTCACGCTCACCTACAAGACTAGCCAACACAGCGTCGAGGAAATGCTCGACCGCGTGCGCGCCGCCGGCGTCAGGATCAAGGACCTCTCCATCGAGGAGCCGGATTTGGAGGATGTGTTCGTGGAGCTGACGCGGTAGTGGTGCCTAGGGCGACCGCTCCGAAACAAGCGCTGGATTGACGGCGGTAATTTTGCTATGGTCAAAACATGACAACGCATTCCGTCGCCGAAGAGAAGAACTCGCTGTCCGAGCTGATCGACCGCGCCTTGCGCGGCGAGGGTGTGATCGTCACCCGGCGTGGAACGCCGGTGGTGGAAGTGCGCGCAATTCGCCCTGCGCGGCCATCGCTTGCCGCAGCAGACATCGAATGGCTCGAGACGCATCGGATCGTTCCGAGGCCCGGCTTTGAATCGCCCAGCCAATCCCTCTCCGCGCTGCGCGACGAGGCGGATGCGTGACCGTCTATCTTGACGCCAGTGCAATCGTGCCGCTGTTCGTGGCGGACGCGTTCTCAACTCGCGCAACGGAGTTCTTGCGAGCTAAGAAGGCAGCGCCGATCATTTCCGACTGGGCAGGCCTGGAAGTCTCCAATGTCGTCGCCCGGCAGGCGCGCATCGGTGCGCTCACCGCGGAACAGGCTGCCGCGGCGCTGGCGAATTTTGACTTCTGGCGCGGTGAATCAGTCAGCACTGCGGAGATCGCGGCTCTCGACGTTGCCGTCGCGACACAATTTGTGCGCCGACCGGGCTTGGCATTGCGCGGACCTGATGCGGTACACTTGGCCATGGCGCAGCGCTTGGGCGCGCCGCTAGTCACCTTTGACGTCAGGATGGCGGCGGCGGCCGAAGCGCTGGGCGTTGCGATTGCCACGGCATAATCCTCACGTCCTCTAGGAACGCCCATGCAATACACAAATCTCGGCGCCACCGGCCTCAAGGTTTCGCGCATCTGCCTTGGCTGCATGTCCTATGGCGATGGCGCGACCGGCCACCAGGTCTGGGCGCTCAAGGAAGACGAGGGCCGGCCCTATTTCAAGCAAGCGCTCGAAGCCGGAATCAATTTTTTCGACACCGCAAACATCTATTCCCTGGGCGCGAGCGAGGAGATCACCGGTCGCGCGCTCAAGGAATATGCCCGCCGCGACGAGATCGTGCTCGCCACCAAGGTGCACGGGGCGATGCGGCCAAACGATCCCAACGGCAAAGGGCTTTCACGCAAGGCCATCCTCGGCGAGATCGATCATAGCCTGAGACGCCTCGGCGTGGATTATGTCGATCTCTACCAGATCCACCGCTTCGATCCCGAGACCCCGCTCGAAGAAACGTTGGAGGCGCTCAACGATGTGGTGAGAGCCGGCAAGGCGCGCTATGTCGGCGCTTCTTCGATGTGGGCTTGGCAATTTATGAAGGTGCTGGCGCTGCAGAAAGCCAATGGCTGGGCGCGCTTTGTTTCGATGCAGAACCACATGAATCTGATCTATCGCGAGGAAGAACGCGAGATGCTGCCGCTGTGCCGCGACCAGGACGTGGGCGTAATCCCGTGGTCGCCGCTGGCGCGTGGGCGCCTCGCGCGCGCAGCCGACCAGAAAACCGCGCGCACCGAAAGCGACCGGTTCGACAAGTATCTCTACGGCAAGAGCGAAGCCTCCGACAGCGCCATCATCGAGCGGCTCGGCGAGATTGCGACAGCACGCGGGTTGCCGCGTGCGCAGATCGCCTTGGCGTGGCTCTTGGCCAAGCCGGGCGTGACCGCGCCGATCGTCGGCGCCACCAAGCCGGAGCATCTGCGCGACGCCATCGCCGCGCTGGAAGTGAAGCTTACCCCAGAGGAAATCGCGCGCCTGGAGGAACCCTACTTTCCGCACGCCGTTTCCGGTTTTATCTGATGGCTGCAGCCTAGGCGGCGGCGAGATAAGCCGCGAACAGCGCGACCATGACGCTATCGAGCATCACCGCGATTCCGGCTTGGCGCTGCAAGAATTTGCCGCCGTGAGCCAACACCAGGACGATGAACATTGCCTTGCCGGCGCCGGTGAATATCAACACCAAAGGGCGCCATTCGGGATTAAAGGCGGCGTAGATCAGCATCGCGCCGCCGCCAGTGATCAACCCGCCCCAATTGCGGACGACAAGTTCGGCGGCGGCCCCGGAAATATCTTCCCCAAATATAGCCAGTGCGGCCGCGCGCGGCGCGAACACGGCTTGCGCCATGGTGAGCGTCAGCAGACCTGACGCCAGCATGATCCATTGCATATTGTCGACGATGAAGCTCATTCGGGGCGCTCCGCCAAAATCGCGGCAACCCCAAGCGCGGCGCGTCCGCTTGTCAAACGAAAAGTCGCCGTAGCGCGTGCGCTCGCTGGCGTTTACGGAGAGGGTACGCTCATCGCCGGACAACGCGCTCGCGTTT
>DPWD01000165.1 GCA_003526465.1 Hyphomonadaceae bacterium | reverse complement strand
GGCGCCTCGACCATCACCCAGCAAGTGGCGGGCAATATGCTGACCGGCCGCGCCGCCGCCTGCGAGGGCGGCATCGGCGGCTTGTTCTGCGCGGTCTACACCAAGTTCCGCGAGGGCCTGATGGCGCAGCGCATCGAGAAGGCGCTCGACAAGGACCGCATTCTCGAACTTTATCTGAACCAGATTTATCTCGGCAATCGCGCCTATGGCGTGGCCGCGGCGGCGCTCAATTATTTCGACAAGCCGCTCTCGGAACTCACGATTGGCGAAGCCGCGTATCTGGCGGTGTTGCCGAAGGGCCCGGCCAATTACGATCCGCGCGATCCGCGCAAGCGCGAGCGCGCCATTGAGCGTCGCAATTACGTGATCGGGCGCATGCTTGACCGCGGCGATATCACGGCCGCGGAAGCGGAAGCTGCGCGCGCCGAGGAGCTTGTATCGCACGACCGCCTGGCCGGCGACCAATACATCGCCGCCTCGCACTTCGTCGAAGAAATCCGCCGCCAGGTGCAGCAGCAGTACGGCGAAAGCGCGCTCTACGATGGCGGGCTCTCGATCCGCTCCACGCTCGACACCCGCCTGCAATTGGCGGCTGCGCGCGTCATGCGCGCTGGATTGGAACAATATGATCGCCGCCACGAATGGCGCGGCCCGATTGCTTCTGGAGATGTCGCCGGCGACGTGCAAGCGCAATTGCGCGATGCTCCCGCGCCGCCGCAATTGTCCAATTGGGTGCGGGCGATGGTGACGCGTACCGGCAACGGCGCGATAACGCTCACCGATGAAAACGCCGCGACTGGGCGGCTTGTCGATGGCGATGCGCAATGGGCCGCACAAGGCGCGCGCCGCCAACGCGCACGCGCCTTGGCGCGCGGCGCTATCGTCTATGTCACCCGCGCGAGCGGGCGCTATACGCTGCGCCAAATCCCGGAAGTCCAAGGCGCATTGGTGGCGATGGATCCCCACACTGGGCGCGTGCTCGCCATGGTGGGCGGCTATTCGTTCAACGACGCCAACGTCTTGAACCACGCCACCCAGGCAAACCGTCAGCCCGGCTCAGCGTTCAAGCCAATCGTGTATGCCGCGGCCCTCGATTGGACCGGCGGCGAAGCGCCGATTACGCCCGCGAGCCTGTTCGACGACGGCCCGCTCGCCATCGAGGCAGGCGACGGCACCAATTGGTCGCCGGAGAATTACACGCGCGAATATTATGGTCCCACGACATTGCGGCGGGGGCTTGAGATGTCCCGCAACGCCATGACCGCGCGCGTCGCTTACGAAATGGGACCCGAGCGTGTGCTCGAATACGGGCGGCGCATGGGTGTCTATGGCGAGAATACGCAAGCGGTGTTTGCACTGGCTCTGGGCGCGGGCGAGACCACGTTGATGCGGCTCACCACCGCCTACGGCATGTTCGTGAATGGCGGGCGCCAAATCCAGCCGATCCTGGTCGACCGCATCCAGGACCGCGCTGGGCAGTCCATTTTCCGGCGCGACCAACGCGAGTGCGCCGATTGCACCGCCGAATGGCGCCGCCAAGCGCCGCCGACCCTCCCCGACGCGCGCCAGCAGGTGCTCGATCCGATCACCGCGTTCCAGATCGTGTCCATGAGCCAGGGCGTGGTGCTGCGGGGGACAGGGTCGGTGATCAACGAATTGGGGATTCCTCTAGCCGGCAAAACCGGCACCACCAACGACTATAAGGACGCCTGGTTCATCGGCTTTTCGCCCGATCTCGTAGTCGGCATCTGGGCCGGCTTCGACACCCCGCGCGACATGGGCGAAGGTGAAACCGGCGGCCGCATCGCGGCGCCTATTTTCCGCGACTTCATGCGCGCGGCGCTCGCCGACACCCAACCAACCCCGTTCCGCATTCCCTCGGGCGTGCGCATGGTGCGGATCGACCCGCGCACCGGATTGCTGCCAGCTTCGGACGTGAACCCCGACGATACGATGATCGAATATTTCCGCCCCGGCACGGAGCCCACCCGCAACAGCAATTCCTCTCCGTTTGTGTTCGGCGGGACCGACCCTATAGATCCGCGCGTGCTCTCCGGTCTCGGCAGCATCTTCTCGCCAGGCGAAGGCGACGGCCAGCGCGGGACTGAGCAGCAGCAACAGCAATCGGAAGATTTGAACGGGCTGTATTGAGCGCGGCGTTTTCCTCCCCCGCGAGCGGGGGAGGTGCTGAGCGAAGCGAAGCGGAGAGGAGAGGAGAGGAGAGGGTAAGTGCGCGCCCGCCCCTTCAGTCATCGCGCTGCCGCGCGCTGACAGCTCCCCCGTGAACAGGGGAGCAAAAGGTAGCCATTGGTCCATATTGCGTTGGCGCGCCGATCCCTTAAGTAAGCGGCTCCAGTTTTCAGGATCTCCCCATGCGCGCCGACATCGCCCAATCCGCCGAACAGATCAGCTCCGCCGTCGCGTTGCTGCGGAGGCGTCTTTGACTGGGATCGCGCCCATGTTCGCTTCGATGAGCTGACCGCGCTCTCCGAGCGCCCCGATTTCTGGAACGACCCGCAACAAGCCCAGAAGCTCATGCGCGAGCGCAACAAGCTCGACGCTGGCATTACCGCGATCCTCTCGCTCGAGCGCGACCTGCGCGATTCCATGGAACTCGCCGAACTGGCGGAGGCCGAGGGCGACACGAGCCTCGTCGATGAAGCGCAGGCGACGCTTGCCGCGCTACGTGAGCGCGCCGCCAAGGCCGAGCTCGAAGCGCTGCTCTCGGGCGAGGCCGACGGCAACGACGCTTATATCGAGTTCAATTCCGGCGCGGGCGGCACCGAGAGCCAGGATTGGACCGAGATGCTCTTGCGCATGTATTCGCGCTGGGCCAATGCGCGCGGCTTCAAGGTGGACTTGCTCGAAGAGCAGGGCGGCGACACCGCCGGCATCAAGTCCGCCACCGTTCTGGTGCACGGCGAGAACGCCTATGGCTGGCTGAAAACCGAAGCCGGCGTGCATCGCCTGGTGCGCATCAGCCCTTACGATTCGAATGCGCGCCGCCATACCTCGTTCGCCAGCGTGTGGGTGTATCCTAAGATCGACGACACCATCGACATCGAGATCAACGAGAAGGACGTGCGCACCGACACCTACCGCTCCTCCGGCGCCGGCGGCCAGCACGTGAATAAAACCGACAGCGCCGTGCGCCTCACCCACATGCCGACCGGCATCGTCGTCGCCTGCCAGGCCGAGCGCAGCCAGCACAAGAACCGCGCCGCCGCCTGGGACATGCTGCGCGCGCGGCTCTACGAAGCCGAATTGCAAAGGCGCGAGGCAGCCGCTCAGCAGATGGAGGATTCCAAAACCGAAATCGGCTGGGGCCGGCAAATCCGCTCTTACGTGCTGCAGCCGTACCAGATGGTGAANNAAGGACCTGCGCACCGGCGTGGAAACGTCGGATACGTCAGGCGTGCTCGATGGCGATCTGGATCGCTTCATGGCGGCTTCACTCGCCGCGCGCGTCAGCGGGGCCGCGGATGCGAAGGTGGAGGATATTGAGTAGGCCTCAATTTCCCCGACAACTCACCGGCGCGCTGCGGCCGACGGTCCATTGCGCTTGGGCGTTGCTGCCGGCGATTGCGTAGCGGCCGTTGGAATAACTCCCGTCGCCGATTTGCGGCAGCACCAAAGATGGGCCGCCGATGATCGCGACGCGCNNGAGCCGCATAATCGACCATCAATTGCGTGCCGTTGGCGCAGGTGTAGGCGATGGCGCCGTGCGTGGGGAGGCGATCGGGCGGAGTGACGCCGGGTTGTACGGTGGAGCAGGCGGCGAGGAGCGCTGCCGTCACGATGGCGGCGAGAGATGACGCGCGCCCCCGCCCCCTGGCGGGGCGGG
>DPWD01000150.1:4887-9330 GCA_003526465.1 Hyphomonadaceae bacterium | reverse complement strand
GAGCGCAGCGTCGGCTTGCCGCGCCGCCGCGAGCCCTTCTTCGCGAACCGCGATGAGGCCGGTGGCGAAAGCGGCGTCGGTCCGCTCGGCTTGGGCCGCAACCTCCTGGCGGATGTCAGCCAACCCGGTGGCAAGGGCGGCTTCAGCCTGCGCCGCCGCGGCCGCCGCTTCGCCGCGTAGTGCGGCGAGGCTTCCGTCGACCTTGCTGGAAACGTCTTCGGCGAGGACCCGAAGATCGTGTTCGACGGCGCCTCTGAGCGCGTCTTGGGTTTCGCTTAGCAGGTCGCTCGCTTGATCGGCGCGAACTGCAATATCCTTAACTGAATCAAGGCGGAGCGCGAGCAGGTCATGTTTGGCCTCGAAGGTCGCCGCAGCCTCGTCGTGGCGGGCGCGGAGTACGCCGATCGAGGTCTTGGCGGCATCGGCGGCGGAATGTAGGGCGGCGGCGTGTTCCTCCACCCGACCAAGCCGGTCCGTGAGGCCGCCTACCTCCCCGGCAAGGCCGCCGAACTCCACTTGAAGGGCGTTGACCGTTTCGGCGGCGTCCTGGCCGCTGAGTTCGCTCTGGTCCAAGCGCGCCGCCAGCCCGAACAAGGCGCTATCCAGCGCCTGCAAGGCATGGTCGAGGCCGCCCACGGACAGCCCGAAACGCCGCTCCATCGCTTCGATGCGGTGGCGCAACGTGTAGTCTTCACGGGGATTTTCTTCCGCGGCGGGTTCTTGCGCGCCGCCCAGCAGCACCAAGGCAAGGTAATCGCTTACGCTTAATCCAGCGCGCTCGGCCGCCTCCGCCGCCCGCGCGAGGGTTTCCGGCGCCATGCCAGCAAAATCCGAGGAAATCTCATTCATGCTCAACTCGCGCGCCCCAGCGAGCAAGGTGCAGCAGCGCGCTTAAGGTCTCGTAAAATAGTGACTTTTTTCGAGCCTGGCGCAGCAATGGCGACGCCTGGCTGGCGTAGCGCGGCCGAGCAGCCCGGCGTCATGCTATTTTGTTAATTTTGGGGGGCTGTGCCGCCGGCAAATCATGGCATCGTGGCGCTGTTACCGTGGAGCCACCTTAACAGCGCCAGATTCACATGGTGCTGTAACAGAGCAAGCAAAAGCCGGTCTCCCACTCTATGTGAAGATTGGCCGGGCGCGATGGAGGCACGATGTCTGAGGATATTTTTCGCAGTTACACGCGCAGCTTCGAGCAGCGGCGCGAAGCGGAAATGTCGCTGGCGGATTTCCTGAAGCTTTGCCGCGACGATCCCATTGCTTATGCGAGCGCGCACGAGCGGCTATTGGCGGCGATCGGTGAGCCGAAAATGGTCGATACCTCCAAGGACGCGCGGCTCGGGCGCGTGTTCATGAACCGCACCGTGCGCTTCTATCCGACATTCGCTGAATTCTACGGCATGGAAGAGACGATCGAACGCATCGTCGCTTTCTTCCGCCACGCCGCGCAAGGCTTGGAAGAGCGCAAGCAGATCCTCTACCTGCTAGGGCCAGTCGGGGGCGGCAAGTCCTCGCTCGCCGAACGCCTGAAGGCGCTGATGGAAGAGCAGCCGATCTATGTGCTGAAGGCCGGCGATGCGATGAGCCCGGTGTTCGAGCATCCGCTCGGGCTGTTCGATCCCGAAGTCTGGGGCAAGCGGCTTGAGGATGAGTACAACATTCCGCTGCGGCGGCTGAACGGCTTGATGAGCCCGTGGTGCGTGAAGCGGCTCGACGAATTTGGCGGCGACCTGAGCAAGTTCCGCGTCGCCAAGATCATGCCCTCGCGCCTGCGCCAGATCGGCGTCTCCAAGACCGAACCGGGCGACGACAACAACCAGGACGTCTCCTCGCTGGTCGGCAAGGTCGATATCCGCAAGCTCGAATTGCACGCCCAGAACGATCCCGACGCCTATTCCTATTCGGGCGGCCTGAACCGCGCCAACCAGGGCATTCTCGAATTTGTCGAGATGTTCAAAGCGCCGATCAAGATGCTGCATCCGCTGCTGACGGCCACGCAGGAGGGCAATTATGTCGGCACCGAGAATATCGGCTCGATCCCGTTCCAGGGCATTATCATGGCCCACTCCAACGAGGCCGAGTGGCAGACATTCCGCCACAACAAGAACAACGAAGCCTTCATCGACCGCATCTACGTAATCAAAGTGCCGTATTGCCTGCGCGTGCAGGAAGAGCAGAAGATCTACGAAAAGCTGGTGCGCGGCTCGGAGCTTTCGGAAGCGCCATGCGCGCCGGGCACTCTGGAAATGCTGGCGCGCTTCTCGGTGCTGTCGCGGCTGAAGGAGCACGAGAACTCGACCGTGTTCGCCAAGATGCGCGTCTATAATGGCGAGAGCCTGAAGGAAGTCGATCCGAAGGCGCGCACGTTGCAAGAGTACAAGGACGCCGCCGGCGTCGACGAAGGTATGGAGGGCATGTCCACGCGCTTTGCCTTCAAGGTGCTGGCCGCGACCTTCAATCACGACACCCAGGAAGTGGCCGCCGACCCCGTCCACCTCATGTACGCGCTCGAGCAATCGGTGCGGCGCGAACAATTCCCGCAGGAGCAGGAGAACAGGCTCCTGGAATTCATCAAGGCCGAGCTTGCGCCCCGCTACGCCGAATTCATCGGCAACGAGATCCAGAAGGCGTATCTCGAGAGCTACCACGATTTCGGGCAGAATTTGTTCGACCGCTATGTCGATTATGCCGACGCTTGGATCGAGGACGTCGATTACAAAGACCCCGACACCGGCCAGCTGCTCAATCGCGAATTGCTGAACCAGGAATTGTCGAAGGTCGAAAAGCCAGCCGGGATCGCCAACCCGAAGGATTTCCGCAACGAGGTGGTGAAGTTCACCCTGCGCGCGCGCGCCGGCCATGGCGGCAGGAACCCGTCGTGGACTTCGTATGAGAAAATCCGCGAAGTGATCGAGCGGCGCATGTTCTCCCAGGTGGAGGATCTGCTGCCGGTGATCAGCTTCGGCTCGAAGAAGGATGGCGACACCGAAAAGAAGCACGAAGAGTTCGTGCTGCGGATGGTCGAGCGCGGCTACACCGAGCGGCAAGTGCGCCGGCTGGTTGAATGGTACATGCGCGTCAAGCAGGCCGGCTAACGCATGCACATCATAGACCGGCGCCTTAACCCCGGCGGCAAAAGCTTCGCCAACCGCCAGCGATTCCTGCGCCGAGCCCGCGCGCAGGTGCGCAAGGCGGTGCGGGAATCCTCGAGCCATCGCTCGATCAAGGATGCAGGGAAAGGCGGCGAAGTCTCGATTCCGGCGGGCGGCGTGCACGAACCGGTGCTGCGCCGCTCTTCCGAGGGCGGGGTTCGCGATTACGTGCTGCCGGGGAACAAGAAATACATCGCTGGCGACACCATCCCGCGCCCGGAGCAGGGGGGCGGACAGGGCTCGCGCGCCAGCGATTCTGGCGAAGGCGAAGACGAGTTCCGCTTTGCGTTGAGCGACGAGGAATATCTCGATCTCTATCTTGAGGATTTGGAGCTGCCCGACCTCGCCAAGCGCCAGATCGCGGGCGCACACGCGGTGCAATGGCGCCAGGCCGGCTTCTCCAGCGATGGGCCGCCTGCGCGCATCTCGGTGCCGCGCACCTTGCGCCATTCGCTGTCGCGGCGCATCGCGCTGAAACGTCCGAAGCCGGAAGAGACCCAAGCTCTGCGCGAGGAGATCGAGCGGTTGGAGCGCGAGGGCGGCCATTTCGACGAATTGATCAAGCTGCGCGCCGATCTTGAGCTGCGGGTGCTGCGCAGCAAGCGCATCCCTTATATTGATCCGGTGGATGTGCGCTACCGGCGGCTGGAATCGACGCCGAAGCCGATCGCCCGGGCGGTCATGTTCTGCCTGATGGATGTGTCGGGCTCGATGAACGAGCACATGAAGGATTTGGCCAAACGCTTCTATTCGCTGCTCTATCTGTTTCTCAACCGCCGCTACGAACATGTGGACGTGGTTTTCATCCGCCACACCCACGAAGCGCAGGAAGTCGACGAGCAGACCTTCTTTTATTCGCGCGAAACCGGCGGCACGGTGGTGTCAACGGCGCTGTTCAAGATGGAAGAGATCGTGCGCGCCCGCTATCCGGTCAGCGATTGGAACATCTACGCCGCGCAGGCTTCCGACGGCGACAATACCTCGAGCGACAATGCGGTGGTGCTGCAGCAACTGCGCGATGTGATCCTGCCGATCTGCCAATATTACGCTTATGTCGAAGTCGGCATGGACGACGAGGAAGATGCCCCGGCCAGTTCGGGCGAACCTTCCACCAATCTCTGGCGCGCCTACCGGCGCGTGTCCGACGACGCCCCGTTCGCGATGCGCAAGGTGCGCCACCGCCGCGACATCTATCCGGTGTTCCGCGAATTGTTCTCCAAGCGTCCGGAAGGCGTGGGAGCTGACGCATGACGTGGGCGCCGCATGGTGCGCTCCCCCTCCCCGTGAGGGGAGG
>DPWD01000150.1:0-4785 GCA_003526465.1 Hyphomonadaceae bacterium | reverse complement strand
CTCCCCTCACGGGGAGGGGGAGGTTCGGAGCGCTAGCCGGAGGAGCGCCAGCATGAGCATCGCAACCGCGCCTTCGAAACTCCTGTACACCGGCCCGGACTGGGATTTCGAGCTGATCAAGCGCGTGCATGGCGCGATTGACGAGATCGCCATCGAGGAAATGGGGCTCGATCCCTATCCCAACCAGATCGAGGTGATCACCACCGAACAGATGCTCGACGCTTACGCCTCCACAGGCATGCCGCTGTTTTACCGGCATTGGAGCTTCGGCAAGCATTTCGCCCGCAACGAGGCGATGTACCGCAAAGGTTATCAGGGCCTCGCCTACGAGATCGTGATCAATTCCAATCCCTGCATCGTCTATATCATGGAGGAAAACTCCGCGACCATGCAGACTTTGGTGCTGGCGCACGCCGGCTACGGCCACAGCCATTTCTTCAAGAATAATTACGTGTTCAAGCAATGGACCGACGCTGATGGCATTTTGGATTATCTTGAGTTCGCGCGCGGCCTGATCGCCAAATACGAGGACCGTTACGGCCAGGAACAAGTCGAGCGCGTGTTGGACGCAGCGCACGCGCTGCAGAGCCACGGCGTGCACCGCTTTCCGCGCAAGCGCATGCCGGATCTGCGATCGGAGGAGCGTCGCGAAGAAGAGCGCCGCCGCCACGGCGAGCAATTGTTCAACGATCTGTGGCGCACGGTTCCGACAGGCCAGAAGCGCAAAGCCAGCGACGGCGAGGAAGCCAAGCGCAAGACGCTGCTCGGCTTACCGGAAGAGAATTTGCTTTATTTTCTGGAGAAAACCGCCCCACGGCTGAAGTCTTGGCAGCGCGAATTGTTGCGCATCGTGCGGCTGATCAACCAATATTTCTACCCGCAGCGGCAAACCAAGGTGATGAACGAAGGCTGCGCCACCTTCACCCACCACCGCATCATGAACCGTCTGCACGAGAAGGGGCAGATCGACGACGGCTCGTTCCTGGAATTCCTGCACTCGCACACCAGCGTGGTGCTGCAGCCCGCGTTCGACGACCGCCGCTATTCCGGCATCAACCCGTACGCGCTCGGCTTTGCCATGTGCAACGATATCGAGCGCATTTGCACCAAGCCCACCGACGAAGACCGCGAATGGATGCCCGATATCGCCGGCAAGGGCGACGCCTACGGCGCCTTGCGTGACATCTGGGCTAATTATCGCGACGAAAGCTTCATCTCGCAGTATCTTTCGCCGCAGTTGATGCGCGAGTTCGGCCTGTTCCGTGTCGTTGACGACGAGGATGAGGACGAGATGAATGTCGCCGCCATTCACGATGAGCGCGGCTACCGAAAAATTCGTCGCGCGCTATCCAAGCATTACGACATCGCCTACCGCGATCCCGACATCCAGATCGTAGACGTCGATCTCGCCGGCGACCGCAAGCTGATCCTGCACCATCGCGTCATGGACGGCTTGGTGCTTGAAGAGGTCGACACGCAGAAAGTGCTGCAGCACGCCGCCGATCTCTGGGGCTACGATGTGCAGCTGCTGGAAGTCGACGATGCCGGCGATGAACTGGCGGAACACACGGCGAGCCCGCGGGGGGGGCTGGGGTGAATTCCGCCCCGCGAGCGGGGAAGGTCGCGAGCGAAGCGAGCGGGAGGGGGCAAGTCTGTTGGCGCCAGCGTCGGCCCCCTTGTGTGTTGTGAATCTGCTTTGATGGTTCGCAGTGGAGGCCGGCGTTCGCTTCTTCTACTCCCGAACGGTTGACAGGGCGGAAAAGCCCGCACTTGTTAGCGCGCCCGCGAAGCAAGTATCGCCCCCAGCCGGTCCGGCGTTCCCGCCACCCGCTCGAAGCGGGGATAGCGCAGGCCGTCATGATAATCGATGGCGAGCGAGCGATACTGATCGCCGTTCTTCACCAGCAACTCGATTGGTGCGGGATTGTCTCTTGCCGCTGTGATGGCGCGGCGCAATGCCTCGGCGCTGAACGCATTGCCGTTCACCGCGACTGCCTGGGCCGCGACCGTCAAGCCCTGATTGAACGCCGGGCCGTCCCACTGCACTTGCGTCACGTTGTGGGTTTTATCGAACACCGCGCCGATCGAGAACATGAAGTCCGCGACTTCGTTGTTGGCTTCGTATTGTTTGAAATAATTGCTGCGTTCGTCGCTGTAGGCGAGTCGCCAGCCCCCGCGCGTGACGCCGTCCAAAGGCGCGGCGGCGGCGACCGCTTCGACGCGTGCGCGCAAGAACGCCGCCCAATCGTAAGGCTGAACCGCGTTGAGCGCCGCGACCACATCTTCGAACGTATAGGTCGAAACCGTCGACGATCCGTCGCCGCCCCCGAAGAAGGCGCGCGCGAAATCGTCGAGCGAGCGGCGATTGTTGCTGCGTTCGCGGATCAGCGTGTCGGCGTCGAGCCAGATCAGTAGGCCTTCGGAATAATAATCCTCGCTGCGTTGCCAGCTGCGCCAGGGCTGCGGCCGCCGCAACGAGACGATCGGGTCGTTGGTGGTGTCGCCCAGCGCGCGCCAGTTGCGCCCGACGCGCGTATCGTAGGTCGCCGCAGTGTGCGCGAGCGAATCGAGCGCGTCTTGCCTGTTCCAGAGCCCGGAACGCGCTGTCAGCACGTGCCCCCAATATTGCGTCTGGCCTTCGTAAACCCAGAGCAGGCTGTTGCGCATCGGCGTGTTGTAGTCGGCGGTCCACAGATCGGCAGGGCGGCGGAACTTGCCGTTCCAGGAATGCACGACCTCGTGCGGCAGTAATTCGCGGTCATCGAGGTGCTCGTCCCAATCGGTGAAAAAGCCGGCGCCGACAGCGTTCTCGCTGGAGCGGTGATGCTCCAGGCCGATGCCGCTCAAGCGGTCGGAGAGCCCGAACAGAAAATCGTAGTGGTCGTAATGGTGCGAGCCGAACAGGCGGTATGCCTGGCGCACCAGTTCGCGGTGTGGACGAAGCTGGTCCTCGCTGGCTTCGAGTTGGTCGGCGCGGTCGGCGAAGAGATTGAGCGTGACGCGGGTGCGCGCATTGGGGGCGAGTTCGACGCGGCGCGCATGGCGCCCGGCGAACATGGGCGAATCGACCAGCGTCATCAGATCGGTTTCGGCAAAGCGCGTGACCTGGCCCTGCGTGCTCGCGCCGTCGAGCGCCGCCGCGAAGCTCCATCCTTCTGGCAGCGTGACGCTCGGCGCGATGCGGATGCGCGAAACGTAATGCCCCGCCGGGTAAAGCACGACCGTGTTCCATTGCAGGTTCAGCAGCTCCGGCGTGGCGACAATGCGGCCCTGATTGCCCGCGGTCGGCGACAGGAATTGGAAGCGCGCCTCGATCGCGCTCACGCCCGCTGGCACATCGACATGAAACGCGTACATGTTCACCGCGTCGCGCCGCCACGGAATGCGCGCGCCATTGGCGCTGATCTCGATGCCGGCCAAGTGATTGATTGGCCCGCGCGGCGCGTGGTTTCCCGGCAGCCATTGCGGGTAGAAGAGGGTAAGCTGGCCCGCGCTCGCGACCGGGATGTTCTCGCGCACGCGGAAAATGCCGCGCGCGACATCGGCGACATCGACGTCCAGCGTGATGGTCCCGGGGTATGCTTCATCGCGCGCCGCGGCGATGGTGGGTGGCATTGGCGCGGGTGCGGATTGGGCGCTCGCGCTGACACAAGTCAGCCCAATTCCCAAGCCAAGCGCGGCAGCGCGCCAGAGTGCAATTGTCATGCAGAATCCCCAATTTCGTCGAGAGACAAGCGGTTTCTAGCGCGTAGGTCAACATGGCTGCGGTCAGGGTGTGTTCCTTCGAGCTCATGACACACCCATTCCCGGATTCGCGTAGCGAAGTCCGGGTCTTCGCCCGCCGAAGCTGGCTTCGGCCGCGTAGGCGGGACCCATAAACGCGATCGGTTCGTGTCTATGGCCCCCGGACTTGCGCTTTGCGAATCCGGGAATGGGTGTTGACGTGATTGATTCCGGAAAGAACAGACGCCAACTCAACTCCGATAATCGCCATTGATTTCCACATAGCGCTTGGTCAGATCGCAGGTGTACATGCGCGCGTGGCCGGCGCCGGGGCCGATGGTTACGGCGATCTCGAGTTCCGGGCGTTTCATGTAGGCGCTCATCGCCGCTTCGTTGTAGCCGGGGGCGACCATGCCGTCCTTGGCCGCCCACAGGTCGCCGAAGCGCACCGCGATCATATCGCGCTGCAGCGGCTGATCGGCGCGTCCGGCGGCGGCGACGATGCGGCCCCAATTGGCGTCCTCGCCGGCGATCGCGGTTTTCACCAGCGGGCTTTCGCAAATGGTGCGGGCCACGACCTTCGCCGACGCGTCGCTCACCGCGCCATCAACTGTAACAGTTACGAGTTTGGTCGCGCCCTCGCCGTCGCGCACNNATCGCCAGATCGGCGAGCACGCGTGACAGCGCATCGCGGAAGCCGGCGAGGCGCGCATCGTTCGCATCGGCGATGGGCGGAACGTTCGCCGCGCCCGTGGCGAACAAGAGTACGCAATCGTTGGTGCTGCGGTCGCCGTCAACGGTGATGGAATTGAAGCTCGCCTCGTTCTCCTGGCGCAGCAGAGTCTTGAGAATTGGCGCCGAGAGCGCTGCGTCGGTGAACACGAACGCCAGCATCGTCGCCATNNATCATGCCCGAGCCCTTGGCGATGCCGGCGATGTTCACGCTAACGCCGCCGATCTCGCACGTTGCGCCCGCGCCCTTGGGGAAGGTGTCGGTGGTCCCGATCGCCTCGGCGCAGGCGCGCCAGTCGACCGGCCCAAGCTGCATCGCCGGCAACGCGC
>DPWD01000367.1 GCA_003526465.1 Hyphomonadaceae bacterium | reverse complement strand
CGACGCCCGCGCATCGGCACGGCGGGCCTATGCCGCCGCCGAGCACCAGACTTGTACGCGGCGCCAGGCGCGGCCCGAAGCGCGTATCGAGTTTGACGTAGGAAGTCGTGTTGTCACACTGCACGGCTTGAGTGACGCCGCGCAGATCGTTGCGCGAGACGCTGGCGAGACGCTGACCGTCAAGGCCGTAGAGCGTTACGCGCGAGGTGAGGAAGCGGCGCACTTGCCATGCATGGCCGCTGCTCATTTGACAAAATTGCTGGCCGGCCTGAGCCGCGGCCGGCTTCGGCGCCGCTATCATCGCCACGGCCACGCACGCGGCGACAATCGCCGAAACAGCAGCCCATTTCATCAAACGCTGCGACATCGATCCACCACCGCTCTCAATTTACTTCCCTTTGCCGGGCTCGGCAAGCCTTTCCGAGTGCTGCTCGAACATCGCCACCACTGACATCACCAGCAGCGCCACCCCGAAAACATTGAGTGGCGGCCAGTTCAGAATTATCGGCTCCACAATCAGCATTGTGACGATTACGATGACGCACATCGCCGCCCCGCCCCACAGGATGCGCCGCGCGGCGCGCCGGTCGGCGGTTCTGATCGCCGCAAGATGGGCGTTCCACATGATGATGATGAGCGCGATCGTCAGCATGATTTCGCCGACGTCAGCGAGATCGAGATCGAAGATCAGCGACGGCGGCGGACGGGTGTAATCGGTTTGCTGGGTAATCAGATTGTCCGTCGCCATGGCGTGGATGAACACTCCAGGCACGCGCCCGACATGGGGGATGCGGTGGAAGTCAGAGGTGAAACTGTGCGAGGCGCCCACCAGCACGACCCGATTTTCCATCAGCTGGCGCATCCGCTCTTCGTCGCGCTCGGCCATGGCGGGGTTGAGAATTTGCCCCACCGAGATCGTGTCGTTGTAGATGCATAACGTTTCCGCTGCGTCGCGCCCAATGCTGGAGCGCGCGGCGCGGAACAGCGCATTCCAGGCTTGCTCGAACGCGAACCGCGCGCGCGTCCCGAAATTCCTATCCGGCATGGTGCAATCGTTGGCGGGGGCGCCGAACCAGCGCGCCCGCTCTGACGCGCCAAATCCCCAAGTGATCGCCATTTGACCCCGGATCGGCGGCAGCCAGCCGCGGACGCAGCCCTGTTCGTTGCCGATCGCGCGCTGGCGCGCGCAATAGGCTTCATAGAGTGCGACGGCCGCCATTGGCGGCGGCGGCGCGCTCGCGCCAGCATACGCAGACGCCGATCCAACAACAGCCTGAAACGGATAGGTGATCCAGGTGCGCGAACTCCAGTCCACGCCCACCGATTGCAGTCGGCGCAACGGCTCGAGCTTCAGCGCGTCTTCCTGGCTTTGCCCGCGCACCGGACCGATCATGATCGGCACGCGCCCTTGGCCGCTTTCCAACTCAAGCCCTTCGACGAATTCGCGCACCGCCAATGCGTGGTCTTCGCCCTGCGGCCAGGAATAGGTGAAGTCCAGGAAGATGGCTGCTGGATTGTAGTAGGCGAGCGCGCCGACCAATTGGGTCTGGGCTTCGTAGCCGAGCGGCACCGTCCAGCCAAGCTGCCGCAAGCTCGAATCGTCGATCAACACAACTGTAACGGCGCTCTGGCCCTGGCGTTCGCCGCCGCCATAGAACGGACCCTCCACCATGCCGATGGTGCGCGCCGCTTGTTCGTCGGCCTGTTGGTCGAAGCCGAAGCTGTCGAACGTATCGATGGCGAGCACCGCAAGCGCGGCCAGCACCGCGCGCACCGAAAGGGGCGGCAGCCGCGTCCAAAGCCCGCGCAGCAGATTGCGAAACATCTTGGCTCCCCCCAAGGCGGTCAACGCTGGGGCAAAGCAAAGGCGCTCCACGCCTGAGTAGCATCTCAATTCCCTTGCCGCGCGAGCGGGCGCGTCACGCCAGCGCCGCGACGCGCTGTTCGCTTGCGGCAATGCCTCGCGAACAAGCCATGCGCCGGCATGGCGCCACGCACCCGCGGCCCATGGAGAACATCGGTTCAACTTCGCCGGTATAGGCAAAGCCGTTCTTTTCGAGCACGCGGCCGGAGGCGGGATTATCCACGAAATGCCCCGCCGCCAGCGCGCCCAGCTTGCGCGCTTCGCTGAGGAAACCGCCCAGCGCCTCGCTGGCGTAGCCCTGCCCCCAGAACGGGCGACCGTACCAATAGCCGATTTCGAAGCCCGCATCGCCGCGCGCGTGCGCGCCGATGCAGCCGACCAGGCTTTCGCCCGCGAGTTCAACCGCGAAGACGAAATCCTTCCCGGCGGGCGCTCGCGCGGCCTGGATCATGATCCAGCCCTCGGCGGCCACCGTGAGATAGGGCAGCGGCGTCATAGCCAGATTGCGCCCGACGCCGGGATCGTCGAGGAAACGCGCCATGCGCGGCGCATCAGCAATGCGCAACTGCCGCAATCTCAGCCGCTCGGTTTCGATCTCNNCCAAGCCTCCTGCTCGGTCTGTCGCGTGGGGCAAAAAATTGGGGCGCCTCGATCCGGGCGCCCCACGCTAAACTCGGGAACCGGATCGCCCTCTCAGCAGGCGATCCGGAAAATTTCCGTCTCGCCTATTCGGCCGCTACCTGCGCCGCATTAATCGACACGTAGGTTCGCCCGTCTCGCTTGGTCGCGAACGCGACGCGGCCGTTGCAAAGCGCAAACAGCGTGTGGTCGCGGCCAAGGCCGACATTGCTGCCCGGGTGGAACTTGGTGCCGCGCTGGCG
>DPWD01000018.1:3544-4389 GCA_003526465.1 Hyphomonadaceae bacterium | reverse complement strand
ATGAGCAAGCGCACTGGCGCGCGCCGCAAAGCGGCCAGGCGAAATCTGTTCGAACACAAGAGCACGGTCGAGCCGTGCGTCCGTCGGGCGCTGCAGCACGCCGCTCAAGGTCAGCGCCGCGAGCGGCGTTCCATCGCGAGCGGCCATGTTCACCTCAACGATGGCGGTTTGTTCGCTTCCGGTTAAGCCAGCGCTCGCTCGCCAGCCGCGCGCGGCTTGGGCGCGGCGCTCAGCCAGGGTCTCGTTGTACTGGAGCCCTTGCAGATATGAGCGGCGCACATCCTCGCCCGGAAACGAACGCACCGCCACAACAGCAAAGCCGACATTGACGGCGATGATGGCGCCGAAGAACACCAGCAGCATGACGAGCACATGCCAGCCGCGCACCTCGATGGAGCGTCGGCCCTTCATGGCGCGCCCGCCAGGAACGCCGACGCGCTGGACGCGACATCGCCGGTCTCGAGATCGGTGATGGTGAAAGTCAGTTCGTGCGAGCCAGCGCCCACACCGGCCGGCGCGGTCACGTGCAGCCGTGCGCCGTCGACGCTGTCGGCCTGCACACCCGCAACAAAGCGCCCGCCGCCGTCCAAGGAAGGCGCCTGCAAGTGCGCGCCGTCGAGGCCAGAGACCGCGATCGCCACACGGCGCGCTCGCGCGCTCATATTGATGATCTTCAACTCGTAATCGTTGCGGATCGAACCGTCGGCGAGGCGTACGAAAGGCGGGCTGCGGTCGCGGATCACGTTGAGTTCAAGCGTGGTGCGGACGGCGAGGCCATAGATCATGAGCGCCGCGACCAACGCCAGCAGGCTTCCATAAAGCAAGGTGCGGGGGCGAATGAGGCG
>DPWD01000018.1:0-3480 GCA_003526465.1 Hyphomonadaceae bacterium | reverse complement strand
AGCGCGCAATTGATGCATTCGAGCTGATCGCCGTCGCGTATGTCGATGCCTTGCGGGCAGACAGCGACACATTGATGGCAGTCGATGCAGTCGCCGCGGCCCTCCCAGCTTTCGCCCTTCTTATGCGGGCCGCGCGGTTCGCCGCGATCGGGGCGGTAGGTGACCGAGAGCGCGTCCTTGTCGATCATCGCCGCCTGGATGCGCGGCCACGGACACAAATAGGTGCACACCTGCTCGCGCATCGTGCCCGCGAGCGCATAAGTGGTGAAGGTGAGCAGGCCGACGAACACATAAGCAGCGGGCGAGGCCTGGCCGGTAAAGATGTCGCGGAACAATGTCGGCGCGTCGCCGAAATAGAAGACCCACGCCCCGCCAGTCGCCGCCGCGATGGCGAGCCACAGCACATGTTTGCTGATTTTCTTCCGTGCCTTGGAAAAGGTAAGCGGCGCCTTGTCGAGCCGCATGCGGTCGTTGCGGTCGCCCTCGATCCAGCGCTCGACATGGATGTAGAGATCGGTCCACACCGTCTGCGGGCAGGCATAGCCGCACCAGACGCGCCCGAACAGCGCCGAGGACAAGAAGATCGCGAACGAGGCCAGGATCAGCAGACCGGTGACGTAGTAGATTTCATGCGGCCAAAGCTCGATGAAGAAGAAATAGAAGCGCCGTCCCTCGAAATCCACCAGCACGGCCTGGTCGGGGCGGCCTATGCCGCGATCCCAGCGCAGCCATGGCGTCACGTAATAGATGGCCAGCAAAACCACCATCGCCGCCCATTTCAGATTGCGGAACAGGCCGTGCGCGAGTTTTGGGTAAATCTGCTGACGCTGCTCATAGAGTTCGCGCGACTGCCTTGAATTGACCGCACGCGCGTCGACGGCGAGATCGTCGCGCGCGGTTGTGTCGATAAGCGTGGTCTTGGTCATCTCTCATCAACCGCCGCGCGAAGCGCTTCCTCGCTTTGAGGTGAAGCCTTGCGGAAATGGTGGGCATTGCCTCCCTCCCCTGGGGCGAGAGGCGCTGACCCCACCGCTGGCATTATGGTGTTGGCGGAAGACTTGCAACCACCGGCGCGTCAGGCTCGCCGCCACCCATTTCGTGCACATAATAGGCAAGCGCGCGCAGCGTGCCGGGGTCGAAGCGGTTTTCCCAGGACGGCATCACCCCGCCCCGGCCAAGTTCAACTTGGCGGGCAATCTCCGCGCGCGAGCCGCCATAGAGCCACAGATCGTCAGTGAGGCTCGGCGCGCCGACGGCGCGGTCACCCGTTCCGGCGGAGCCATGGCATGCGCTGCATTGCTCTTGATAAAGAACGCCGCCGCGTGCGGCCGCCGCCGCATTGGGTTGGAGGCGGTCGCGCGCCGCCGAGAGCGTAATGACATAGTCGGTCACGTCGGCGATCTGACGCCCCGAGAGCAGTCCGTCGCGGCCATAGGCGGGCATCATCGACAACCGAGTCTCGGGGTGCTCAGACCGGATCCCGACCCGCAGCGTGTGCTCGATGTCGGCGAGCGTGCCCCCCCAAATCCACACATCGTCGGCGAGCACCGGATAACCGGGTGCCCCCGCCCCGCCGGCGCCATGGCAGGTGCGGCAATAATCGCCGAAGACCGCCTCGCCCGCCGCGCGCGCGAATTGCTGCAAATCTGGGTCGGCGGCAATCTGAGCGGCGCTCGCCTCCGCCAAGCGCTCGAACATCGGCCCACGCGCGGCGCGCAGCGCGCTGACGTCGGCGCTGACATTGGCGCGGTCGGACCAATTCAGCACGCCCTTGGTGTATCCATTGGGCAGCGGCCAGGCGGGCATCAACACCCAGTACACGGCCGCCGCAACGATGGTGGCGTAGAAGATATAGAGCCACCAGCGCGGCAACGGCGTGTCCAGTTCCCGTACGCCGTCCCATTCATGGCCGGTGGTTTCCGTGCCGCTGTGTTGATCGCGCTCACGCTTATCGGTCATCGCTTTCCCCGTCGTTCAGCGGCATGCGCGCGGCGCGGTTGAACCTTTCGCGATTGCCCGGCCACAATGCGTAGAGCACCGCGCCGGCGAACAAACCCGTGAGCAGGATCAGCCCCCATGTTTGCGCGACCTGATTGGCCTGCTCGTAGCTCATCGCCTACCTCCGATTCTCAGGCGCTTCGGCCTGGTAGGTTTCGAAGTCGATTCCGGCGCCGAGCATTTGCAGATACGCGATCAACGCATCCATTTCGGTGACGCGCGCGGGATCGCCGTCGAAATCGCGCGCCGCCGCGCCGGGATAACGCTGCTCGAATTCGTAAGCATCCTCGCCCAAGGGTTCGGCCTGAGCGCGCGCGTCTGTTGCCGCACTGGCTTGCTGCGCGTCGTCATACGGCACGCGCAGCAGCCGGTTTACGCGCACGTGTGCGCCGAGGTTCGCCGTGTCGAGTTCCGCGCGAGCGAGGAAGGCGTAGGGCGGCATCACCGATTCCGGCACCACGGAGCGGGGGTTTTCCAAATGCGCGCGGTGCCATTCGTCGGAATAGCGCCCGCCCACGCGGGCGAGATCGGGGCCGGTGCGCTTGGAGCCCCACTGAAACGGATGGTCGTACATGCTTTCGGCGGCGAGCGAGTAATGGCCGTAACGCTCCACCTCGTCGCGCAGCGGCCGGACCATTTGCGAATGGCAGGTGTAGCAACCTTCGCGGATGTAGATTTGCCGCCCCGCCAGTTCGAGAGGGGTATAGGGCCGCACGCCCTCCACCCGCTCGATCGTGCTTTCGATGAAGAAGAGCGGCGTGATCTGCACCAGCCCGCCGATCGAGACCACGACGAGAATGCCGACCAGGAGAATGAGCGAGTGCCGCTCGAACCATTTGTGAAACGACCACATCTCGCCCGCCCCTATTCAGCCGCTACCGCAACCGCCGGCACATCGCCTTGGCGCTCGTGCGCCGGCGCGCCGCCCGTCGCCGTCCGCCATAAATTGTAGGCCATGATGAGCGCTCCCACGAGAAACAGGGCGCCGCCCAAGGCGCGGATGATATAATAGGGGTGCATCGCCTCGACGCTTTCCACGAACGAATATTCGAGGAAGCCGAACTCGTTGTAGGCGCGCCACATCAGCCCTTGCATCACGCCCGCCACCCACATCGAGGTGATGTACAGCACGATGCCGATGGTCGAGAGCCAGAAATGCCATTCCACCAGCGCGTTGGAGAACAGCTGTTTGCGCTTCCATAGCCACGGCACGAGGCAATAGAGCGCGCCGAAGGAAACAAAGCCCACCCACCCAAGCGCGCCGGAATGCACGTGGCCGATGGTCCAGTCGGTATAATGCGAGAGCGAATTGACGGCGCGGATGCTCATCACCGGGCCTTCGAACGTGCTCATGCCGTAGAATGCCACCGACACCACCAGCATGCGCAGCACTGGGTCGGTGCGCAGCTTGTCCCACGCGCCCGAGAGCGTCATCAGGCCGTTGATCATGCCGCCCCACGACGGCATCCACAGCATGATCGA
>DPWD01000072.1 GCA_003526465.1 Hyphomonadaceae bacterium | reverse complement strand
TCGTCCTCCAGCGCCGCGAGCGCGGCCGCCTGCGCCGGACGCGGCGTGTTGAAGGGCAGGCGGAAGCGGTCGATTGCATCGACGATCGCCGGCGCGGCAAATCCCCAGCCGATACGCAACGCGGCGAGCCCGTACAATTTCGAGAACGTGCGCGTGACCAGCACGTTTTCCGCCCGCGCCGCCAGCGCGAGCCCATCGCGGCTGTCGAGTTCGGTGCGGGCAAACTCTACATAAGCTTCGTCCAGCACCAGCAGTATGTCGGGCCGCAACCCGGCATGCAGCCGCTCAACCTCGCTGAACGGCAGCCACGTGCCAGCGGGGTTCGCCGGGTTTGCAAGGAACACGATGCGGGTGCGCTCGTCCACGCACGCAAGCATGGCATCGACATCGGCCACGCCATCGCGCTCGGGTGCATTGCGCACCTCTCCGCCGACAGCGCGCGCGGCTATCGCCCACGCGGCGAAGCCGTGCGCGGGCTGGATCATGTTGTCGCCGGGCTCGATGTAGGCGATGCACGCCATAGAAAAAATCTCGTCGGAGCCGGTGCCGAACAGCAGGCGTGCGGGATTGAGTTCGTGCTTTCGCGCAAGCGCGTTGCGCAACTCGGTTGCGTTCGGATCGGGATAGAGGTGCAGCTCGGCGGCTGCGTCGCGATAAGCGGCGAGCGCCTTGGGGCTTGCGCCCAGCGCGTTCTCATTGGCGGAAAGCTTGAACACGCGCGCAACGCCGGGCGCGCTCGCCTTGCCGGCGACATATGGCGAAATTGTCAGAATGCCGGCGCGAGGGCGAGGGCCGCTCATGGGCTGCCTGCCCGCCGCGCCAGCACATCGAGCACGGCGTTAAGCGATAGCCCGCGCGCGCGCAGCAGCACGAGCAGGTGGAAGAGAAGATCGGCGGCTTCCTCGCACACCTCCTGGTCGTTGCCCGCCGCGCCCGCGAGCGCGAACTCAACGCCTTCCTCGCCCACCTTTTGCGCTGCGCGCTTGGCCCCTTGCGACAACAGGCGCGCGGTGTAGCTTTGACTTGGGTCCGCGCCGACACGTTTGGCGATAGTCTGCTCCAGCCGCGCCAATCGCCCGAGGCTGGGCGCGTCAGCTTCGCCGAAGCAGGAGGTCGTCTCGCGATGGCAGGCGGGCCCACGCGGGCGCACACTCATGAGCAAAGCGTCGTTATCGCAATCCGGCGTTAGCGCAATCACTTCGAGGCGATTGCCGCTGCTTTCGCCCTTGCGCCAGCGCTGCCCGCGCGAGCGCGAGAAGAAGGTCGCTTCGCCGCTTTCGATGGTCTCGGCCAGCGCCGCTTCGTTCATGTAGGCGAGCATCAGCACTTGCAGTGTCGCTTCGTCCTGCACGATGACGGGAACGAGGCCATCGCCTTTCTCGAAATCAAGATGGATCATGGCCGCACCTCTATGCCGGCTTCGCGCAAATTCTGCTTCAGGTCGGGGATGCGCAGCGCCCGCGAGTGCAGCGCGCCCGCCGCCAGCGCGCCGGACACGTCAGTTTGCGTGAATACGTTTAGGAAATCACCAGCCTCGCCCGCGCCGCCAGACGCGATCAGCGGAATAGTCAGCCGCTCACGCGCGGCCTTGAGCTGGGCGATGTCGTAGCCGGCGCGCGTGCCGTCGCTGTCCATGCAGTTCAGCACGATCTCGCCGGCGCCGCGCGCCTGCGCTTCAACGATCCAGTCGAGCGTGCGCCGGGGCGTGCGCGTGCTGGTGCGCGTATCGCCCGTGTACTGGTGCGCGAACCAGTCGCCGGCATCGGCGCGGCTATCGACGCCCACGACCACGCATTGCGAGCCGGCGATCCCCGCCAATTGCTCGATAAAATCCGGGCGTTCCAGCGCCGGGGAATTGATCGAGACTTTGTCGGCGCCGTGCTCCAGGCACTGGATCGCCTGATCGACCGAGCGAATGCCGCCGGCGACGCAAAGCGGAACGTCGAGCCCGCGCGCGACCTGTTTCAGCCAGGCATAGTCGATGGTGCGCCGCTCCGCCGACGCGGTGATATCGTAGATGACGATCTCGTCGGCGCCTTCGTCGCGATAATAGAGCGCAAGCTCCAATGGATCGCCCATGTCGACATGGCCTTCGAAGCGCACGCCCTTGACCACGCGCCCGCCCCTTACGTCCAAACACGCGATGATGCGCCTAGCAGGCAAGGGCGTCCTCCAATGTGAAGGCGCGTTCGTAAAGCGCGCGGCCGACGATGGCTGCGGCGGCGCCGACTTTACGCAGCGCGACAAGATCGGCGAGCGAGGAAACGCCGCCCGAGGCTTGCAGTCTGAGTGCGGGGCGCTCGCGCGCGATTGCCGCCATCAGGTCGAGATTCGGTCCGCTCAGGGCGCCGTCGCGGCAAATGTCGGTGACGAGCACGTGCACGAGGTGGTCGCCGAGGCGGTCGAGCAGCGCTGAAAGCCCAACGCCCGCGCCCTCGCGCCATGCCTCGGCGGCCACTTCGTAGCNNCCTTCGCGCCATGCTTCGGCGGCAATTTCGTACCCGCCTGCGCCGGCGCGGACATCGAGTGCACAGCAGATGCGCTCGGGACCGAAATCGCACAGCCATTCGCGCGCCAAGTCCGGATCGCGTGCCGCCGCGGAGCCGACCACCACG
>DPWD01000392.1 GCA_003526465.1 Hyphomonadaceae bacterium | reverse complement strand
CACCCCCTGCCCCCTCCCCGCAAGGGGGAGGGGGAATGGAGCCAAGAATGGCCGACGATTTAGCGCCGCCCCCCGATTCAGGCGGGCGCATTGTGGACGAACCGATCGGGGAGGCGCTGTCGAAGCGCTACCTTGCGTACGCGCTCTCCACCATCACCAGCCGCGCGCTGCCGGATGTGCGCGATGGCTTGAAGCCCGTGCACCGGCGCGTGTTGTACGCCATGCGCCGGCTCAATCTCACCGCCGACGCCGCGTTCCGCAAATCCGCGAAAGTGGTCGGCGACGTGATGGGCGATTTCCACCCGCATGGCGACCAGTCGATCTACGATGCGCTGGTTCGCCTGGCGCAGGATTTTCTCTCGCGCTATCCGCTGATCGACGGGCAGGGCAATTTCGGCAATATCGACGGCGATAATCCCGCCGCCATGCGCTACACCGAAAGCCGCATGACCAAGGCGGCCGAAGCGCTGCTCGAAGGCATCGACGAAGACGCGGTCGATTTCCGCCCCTCTTATGACGGCAGCAAGGAAGAGCCGGTGGTGCTGCCGGCGGCGTTTCCGAATCTGCTCGCCAACGGCTCGGCCGGGATTGCGGTCGGCATGGCCACCAATATCCCCCCCCACAACGTGGCCGAGCTGATCGATGCGTGCGTGTTCCTGATCGACAATGCCAAAGCCACAACCGACGATCTGCTGAAAATCATCCCTGGCCCGGATTTTCCCACCGGCGGCATCGTCATGGAAACCCCGGAAGCGATCCGCGAAGCCTACGAAACCGGGCGCGGCGGTTTTCGGGTGCGCGCACGCTGGCACACCGAGGATCTTGGCCGCGGCATGTGGCGCATAATCGTCACCGAGATTCCGCACCTGGTGCAAAAAACCAAGCTGATGGAGCAGATCGCCGAGGTGCTGGAGCTGAAGAAAGCGCCGCTGCTCGGCGACGCCAACGACATCAGCGCCGAGGACATCCGCCTGGTGCTGGAGCCGAAGGCGCGCACGGTCGAACCCGCGGTGCTGATGGAGAGCTTGTTCAAGCTCACGCAGTTGGAAGTGCGCATCTCGCTCAACATGAACGTGCTCGATCGTGATGGCGCGCCGCGCGTGATGAGCCTCAAGGACGTGCTGCGCGCGTTCCTCGATCACCGCCGCGAAGTGTTGCAGCGGCGCACCGCACATCGGCTGGAAAAAATTGCTCAGCGGCTCGATGTCTTGGCTGGGCTGCTGATCGTTTTCCTCAATCTCGACGAGGTGATCCGCATCATCCGCAACGAGGACGATCCCAAGGCCAAGCTGATAGCGCGCTTCACGCTCAACGAAGTGCAGGCCGAGGCGATCCTCAACACGCGCCTACGGCAATTGCGCAAGCTCGAAGAAATGGAAATCCGCCGCGAGGACGCGGCGCTGCGCGAAGAGCAGAAGGATCTGCAAGGCCTGCTCGAAGACACGCGCAAGCAATGGCGCAAGATCAGCGGCGAACTGAAGGAGACGCGCAAGCTGTTCGATCCGAAAACCAGCTTGGGCAAACGCCGCACCGAACTGGGGACGGCCTCCGAGGTCCCCGCCGAGATCGATGTCGAAGCTTTCGTGGCGCGCGAGCCGGTGACGGTGGTGCTGTCGGAAAAAGGCTGGGTGCGTGCGCTCAAGGGCCACGTCGCCGATCTTTCCGAACTCAAATTCAAGGACAGCGACCACGCCCAGCACATCGTCCAGTGCGAGACCACTGACAAGCTGCTCTTGTTCGCGTCCGACGGCCGCGCTTTCACGCTCGACGCGCACAAATTGCCGGGCGGGCGCGGCCACGGCGAGCCGATCCGGCTCTCGATCGAACTGGGCGATATCGACGAAGTGGTGGCGCTGTTTGTGTACGAGGAGGGGGCCAAGCGCGTGGTCGCCAGCCACGAGGGCTATGGGTTCATAGTGCCGGAGAGCGAGATGCTGGCCTCCAAGCGCTCGGGCAAGCAAATCCTCAATGGCCGCGCCATGCAGGCGGCTAGGGTCGTCGGCGATCAGGTTGCGGTGATCGGCGAGCGCAAGAAGCTCTTGGTGTTTCCGCTCTCGGAATTGCCGGAGATGACGCGGGGCAAAGGCGTCAAGCTGCAAAGCTACCACGACCGCGGCCTCGCCGACGTGAAGGTGTTCGACAAGAACGAGGGCCTCACTTGGGAGGACAGCGCGGGCCGTGTGCGCGCGGTGCCGGAATGGAAGGATTTCCGCGGCAAGCGCGGCGGCGCCGGCAAGGTCGCGCCCAAGGGCTTTTCACGTTCGGGCCGGTTTAGCGACGTGATTGGATAGCGCCCGGCTTCGGAACGCCCTATGTAGGCGGCGAGGAGATATCGCCCCATGTCGCTTGGACTAATCCTGCTGATCGCCGCCGTCGTCCTGGCGGTGCTGCTGATCGGTATTTACAACCGCCTTGTCGCGCTCAGGCAGAATTGCGGCCAGGCCTTCGCCGACATCGATGTGCAGCTGAAGCAGCGCCACGACCTGATCCCCAATCTGGTGGAAACCGTGAAGGGTTACGCCGCCCACGAGAAGGGCACGCTGGAGGCGGTGATCGCCGCGCGCAATTCCGCGGTGAGCGCCGAGCGCACTGGCGATCCCAAGGCGATGGCGCAAGCCGAAGGCATGCTGGGCGCGGCGCTTGGGCGGCTCATCGCCCTGGCCGAGGCCTATCCCGATCTGAAGGCCAACACGAATTTCCAGCAATTGCAGAGCGAACTTTCCGACATCGAAAACAAGCTCGCCGCCGCGCGCCGCTTCTTCAACAATGCGATCAGCGAGTACAACACCAGCCGCGAACAATTCCCCGCCGTTCTGGTCGCTGGCCCGTTCGGGTTCGGTCCGCGCGAATTCTTCGACGTTGGCGCAGACAATCGCGCTACCTTGGAGCAGGCGCCGCAGGTGAAGTTCAACTGATGCGCCGCCGCTTTCCTCCCCCGCTTGCGGGGGAGGTCCGAGCGCAGCGACGGGAGGGGGCAAGTGCGCACGCCGCCTGCTCAGTCATCGCGCTATCGCGCGCTGACAGCTCCCCCGCAAGCGGGGGAGCACAATGAACGCTGTCGGCCTGCAGACCCACATCTGGAGCAACAACAGCAAATCGCTGCTGTTGATGGCGGGATTTCCCGTTTTGCTGCTGTTGGTGACGTATGGCCTGTTCCTGCTGTACGCGGGCTTTGCCGGCGTCGGCCTCGGGCCCGATCCGATCGCGGGGCCGTTCTTGTGGGCCGCCGATGGTCTCGCGCGCGCCTGGCCCTACGCCATCGCCGGCGCCATCCTGTGGTTCGGCATAGCGTACGCGTTTTATCAAACCATGATCGACGCGGCGACCGGCGCGCGCGAGGTAGAGCGCAGCGCCGAGCCGCGCTTGTACAATCTGCTCGAAAATCTGTGCATCTCGCGCGGGCTTTCCATGCCGGCGCTGCGCGTGATTGAAGCGGACGGCATGAACGCGTTCGCCACCGGGCTGCACCAGGGCCAATATTCCATCACCGTAACGCGCGGACTGATGAATACGCTCGATGACCGCGAACTCGAAGCGGTGCTCGCGCACGAACTGACCCACATCGTGAACCGCGACGTGCGCTTGTTGGTGATCGCGGTGGTGTTCGTCGGCATTTTTTCCTTCGTGGGAGAGATGGCGTTTCGCGGGCTGTGGCATTCGGGCGGGGGCGTGCGCACGCGCTCGCGTTCGTCGAGCCGCGACAATGGCGGGGGCGCGCTTGTCGCTATCATCGCCGCATTGGTGATCGTCGCGTTGGCCTATGCTTTGGCTATCGTCATCCGCTTTTCGCTGTCGCGGCGGCGTGAGTATCTGGCCGACGCCGGCGCGGTGGAGCTGACAAAAAATCCCGACGCGATGATCTCGGCGCTGCGGAAGATTTCCGGCAATGCGGTGATCAACGCGCCGTCGGAGGTGCGCGAAATGTTCATCGAGAACCCGCACTCCGACTTTGCCGGCATCTTCGCCACCCACCCCCCGATCGAAAAGCGCATCGACGCTTTGGTGCGGTTCGCGGGTGGGCAGGCCGACGCGGTGCTCGCACCTAAATCCGGTCCCTGGGGGTAGTATCAGCGCGCGCGCGCCGCCAATGGAGTGTAGCGCGCTATATGGCTGGCGGCGCCCACGAGAGCCGGGGATTCCATGTCGGCGCGCAGGTGCGCCTCGAAGGCGCCGGCGCTGAGCGAGGCGACGCGGTCCCCGCCCGGAATGAACGCCTGCGCCACAACGCAAAGCCAGATGTAAAGCAGCATGAACGGCCCCCTCGCGAGAGGCGCAGGGTGAGCCAAACATGATTTCGCAAGCGTTAACGGGTCGCGACGGCGCCCTAAGTCTGTGGCCGCCCACAAACCTCAACACCAATTCCCGGATTCGCCGTAGGCGAAGTCCGGGACCCATAAACACAATCGGTTCGTGATCATGGGCCCCGGAATCGATGCTTCGCATCGCTCCCGGGATGGGTGGTCAGTACAGAGGGCCGAGAGCGATCTATTGCGCCAGGATGATGCCCAGGATCACCCCGGTGGCGATGCCGACCAGGATGTATTCGTCGCGGTCGTCATTGTAGACGTAATGATAGCCGCGCGGGGGCGGGCGCAGGCGATAGTAGCGCCAATCCACCTCCCTGTAGTGATCGCGGTAATAGCGCGGCAAGCGGTCGCCGCGCCGCCAGGCTCGATAATCGTAGCGGTAGTCGTCGCGGAAATGCGCGGGCCGCCCGTAATACCAGCGTTCGCCGTGCCAATAGCCGTTGTGGCGGCGGTCATCCCAGCGGTCGTGGTGTCGCCCCTCGCGGTAGCCGTGGCGGTAGGCGCGCCGCTCGTCGCGGCGGTCATCCCAATCGTCATGGTCGCGGTCGTGGCGGTCGTAGCGGCC
>DPWD01000250.1 GCA_003526465.1 Hyphomonadaceae bacterium | reverse complement strand
CGTCGGGAGCGAAAGCGCCGGCGAGCGCTGCCTGCTCCAGCACCGCGTCAGGCGCGCGCTGATGCAGGCGATGGATCAATGTTTCCGCCGCCATGGCTTCGCGCGCCACGCGCTTTAGATCCTCGCCCGCGATCTGGGCGCCTGAGCCCAACGCGAACACCGCGCCCGCCGCGCCTTCCTCGATCAAGTACGATTCGAACTCGGCTTCGTCCTTGAGATAGCGCCCGGACTTGCCCTTGGTCGCCTTATAGAGTGGCGGCTGAGCGATATAGAGGTAACCGCCATCGATCACCTGCGGCATCTGCCGATAGAAGAAGGTCANNCAGCAGCGTGCGGATGTGGGCGCCGTCGACATCGGCGTCGGTCATGATGATGATGCGGTGATAGCGGAGCTTGCCGATGTCGAAATCGCCTTCGCCGCGGCCAATGCCGGTGCCGAGCGCGGTGATCAAAGTGCCGACTTGTTCCGATGAAAGCATCTTGTCGAAACGGGCGCGCTCGACATTGAGAATCTTTCCGCGCAACGGCAGCACGGCCTGATACTCGCGATTGCGCCCCTGCTTGGCCGAACCGCCGGCGCTGTCGCCTTCGACGATGAAGAGTTCGGACTTGGCCGGGTCCTTCTCCTGGCAATCGGCGAGCTTGCCGGGAAGCGAGGCGATGTCGAGCGAAGACTTGCGCCGCATTTCGCGGGCCTTGCGCGCGGCTTCGCGGGCGGCGGCGGCCTCCACGATCTTGTTCATCACGGTCTTGGCGGGACCGGGATTTTCCTCGAACCAATGCGTCAAGGCTTCCGCGACCAAGCTCTCGACCGCCGGGCGGACTTCGGAGGAAACCAATTTGTCCTTGGTTTGGCTTGAGAATTTCGGATCGGGCACTTTGACCGAGAGAACGGAAGTGAGGCCTTCGCGCGCGTCCTCGCCAGTGATGTCGACCTTCTCTTTTTTGGCCATGCCGCTCGATTGCATGTAGCCGGTGATCACCCGCGTCAGCGCGCCGCGGAAACCGGCCTGGTGGGTGCCGCCGTCGCGCTGGGGGATGTTGTTGGTGAAGCAGAGTTCGGCGGCGTGGTAACCGTCGTTCCATTGCATCGCCACCTCAACGGCGATGTTGTCCTTCTCGGCATTGATATAGATCGGCTCGATGATCGCCGTGCGCGAGCGGTCGAGGTGCTGAACGTACGCCTTGACGCCGCCTTCGTAGTAGAGCGTTTCCTCGAATGGCTCGGGGCCGCGCAGATCCTTGAAATGGATCGAAACGCCGGAATTGAGGAAGGCGAGCTCGCGCAGGCGATGCTCGAGCGTTTTGCGGTCGAACTCGACCATCGTGAAGGTCTGCGTTGAGGGCAGGAAGCGCACGCCTGTGCCGCGCTTTGCCTTGCCGTTCTCGATCGGCGCCGGCCCCACTTCCTTCAGCGGCGCCACCGGCTCGCCATGGGCAAAGCGCATGAAATGATGCTTGCCGTCGCGCCAGACATTGAGGTCAAGCCATTCGGAAAGCGCGTTGACCACCGACACGCCGACCCCGTGCAGCCCGCCCGAGACCTTGTAGGAATTCTGGTCAAACTTACCGCCTGCGTGCAATTGGGTCATGATTACTTCGGCGGCGGAGACGCCCTCGCCTTCGTGGATGCCGGTGGGGATGCCGCGGCCGTCGTCGGTGATTTCAGCGCTGCCGTCGGGGTGGAGCGTGACGGTGACGGTCTTGGCGTGACCGGCGAGCGCCTCGTCGATGGCGTTGTCGACTACCTCATAGACCATGTGGTGCAATCCCGAGCCATCGTCGGTATCGCCAATATACATCCCCGGCCGCTTGCGGACGGCATCTAAGCCCTTGAGAACCTTGATGGATTCAGCGCCGTAATCAGGCGGGTCCTGGGGCATGCTTTGGGTAGCCTTTTGAGCGGCGGTCATGGGCTTGGAATCGGGTTAAAAGACATCCGCCAACATAGGGATTTGGGTCTGGAAAGTCTCGGTTTTTCCGCGCTTTTGGCGCCCAAATTGCGGGCCCGCGGCGTGCTCAGTTAGGGATCAGAACCGGCAGCGCTTCATAGCCGTGCACGAACGCCGAAAGCACGCGCTTGGGCTCGCCCACAATTTCGATTTTCTCGAAGCGTTTGAGGATTTCCTCCCAGACGATCCGGAGCTGCATTTCGCCCAGCCTGTTGCCGACGCAGCGGTGAATGCCGAAGCCGAAGGAGAGGTGGTGGCGCACATTGGCGCGCTCGATATTGAAGGAATCGCCATCGGCGATCACCTCTTCGTCGCGGTTGCCGGAGATGTACCACATCGCCAGCTTCTCGCCCGCCTTGATGCTTTGGCCCCCAAGTTCAACGTCTTCCTTGGCGGTGCGGCGCATGAAGGCGAGCGGGGTTTGCCAACGTATGGTCTCGGAGACCAAAGACGGGATCAGCGCCGGATTGGCGCGCAGCTTTTTCTCCTGCTCGGGAAATTTGCTCAATGCGTAGAGCGAGCCGGTCATGGAGTTTCGCGTGGTGTCATTGCCGCCCACGATGAGCAGCACCAGATTGCCGAGATATTCCTGCGGCGGCATGTTCTTGGTGCTTTCCCCGTGCGCCAGCATCGAAATGAGGTCGGGCTTGGGCGCGGAATTGGCGCGCTCGTTCCAGAGATTGTTGAAATAAGCCAGGCATTCGAGCAATTCGGCGCGGCGCTGCTCGTCGCTGTCGACGATGCCCGAACCCGGCGCGGCGGTGGCGACGTCCGACCAGCGCGTCAGCTTGGGCCGATCTTCCCAGGGAAAATCGAATAAAGTCGCGAGCATCTGCGTGGTGAGTTCGATGGAAATCTTGTCCACCCAGTTGAAAGCCTCCCCGCGCGGGACTTCATCGAGCAGCCGCCCCGCCCGCTCGCGGATGATCGGCTCCAGCTGCGCCAGATGATTGGGCGCGACGATCGGCGAGACGGTTTTGCGCTGCACGTCGTGCTTGGGCGGATCCATGGCGATGAACATCGGCAGCGGAAAATCCTCCTCCGGATCGAACAAAGTGATCGAAGGCTCGGAGGAAAACACCTGGTGGTTGGTCTCGACCGCCATGATGTCGTTGAACTTGGACACCGACCAATACGGCCCATTGAGGCTGTCGGGGCAATAATGCACCGGCGCCTCCTTGCGCAGCCGCGCGAAGAACGGCCAGATCGTGTCGTCGCGGAAACGCTCCGGGCGGGAGATGTCGAGCGTGGCGAGATCGGCAGCCGCGGCGTCCTCGCTCGGGTCGTAGTTGAAGACATATTCTTCATTGCGCATGGGGGAAGCTCCGGGCGGGCACCAAACCACATCGCGGCGCGGGCTGGAAGCGCAAGCGCGCGCCCTTATGCCCCCCGCACCGCCCCGTCGCGCACCTCGAACATCTGCGCGCGGTTCCCGAACGCCTCGAACAGATTTTCATCGGTCCCCGTAAGCCAAGCTTGGCCCGGATTGGCGAGCAGCTCCTCGAACAGCGCCGCGCGCCGCACCGAATCCAGATGCGCGGCGGCCTCGTCGACCAGAATGAGCGAAGGACCGGCGCCTGGGTCGCTTGCCAGCGCGCGCGCCTGCGCCAGGGTC
>DPWD01000337.1:2769-2927 GCA_003526465.1 Hyphomonadaceae bacterium | reverse complement strand
GAAGCAAGCCGGGCGCGCGCCGCCTCGGCTGACGCCCGTGCTTCTCCGGTCAGTCGATCGAGCACGGCGAGCCGGCGTTCGGCGTAATAGAGCTTGATCCAGGCGTCGGCCGCACCCAACCGCGCTTCGAGCCGCGCCAGTTCGAGGCTCGCTTCCGC
>DPWD01000337.1:0-2738 GCA_003526465.1 Hyphomonadaceae bacterium | reverse complement strand
GGCGCCGCTCGGCATGTCCTGCATGAGGCCGACACGGCTCATCGTCATTTCGTCGCGATCGAGCCGCAGCCGATCAGCGCCGGTGATGGGAACGTTGTCATAGGCGAGCACAAGCTCAGGATCGGGCAAGCGCCCGGCCGCGCGGCGTTCGCGTCGTGCGGCTTCGACCCCCGCGGCGCCCGCTTCGACGATCGGACCCTCAGCGCTCGCCTGCGCGACCGCATTAGAAAAACTCAATTCTTGTGCGTATGCCGTCGGCGCGAAGCCGATGGCGCAGCACAGAAGCCACGCTTTGCGCATGTCTGACTCCAGAAAGAATGGGACAAAGCCCAGGCACACCGGCGCGTCAGCGCAGGGGCGCGTTCAATTCGATGTCAGATCGTTCGCGGTGGTCGGAACAGTTCCTCAAGCGGCCCGCTCGGCTTGGCCACGTCGCTCATAATTGGCTGTGACGAGGAGATCATCGTCAAAGTCAAACGGACGGGCTCGAGCGTCGGCGTGACGGCCGGCGTTGTCCGACACGCCATGCCCATCAGACAGCCGTCCATCTTGTGCTGTTGCGGATGATCCTGATCGGCGCCGTTGTTGTCCAGACAGCAATCATGAGCCGTCGCCGCCGCCCGCATCGGACAGTCTTGGGCGGCCGTGGCGCTAGCCACGCCGCTCGCCGCCACGGCGAACGCGATCAGAATGGTCAGCCAGACCCGACGCATGCGGTTAAGATAGTGCAGAATGATCGCCAAGCCGTCAACGCACCCTAAAACCGCCTGCTAAAGCTGGCGCTTCCGAAGGCGGTAAAGGTGGAGGGTCATGAATCAATCGCATCATAGATAGGAGAAATGGACCGCAGCACGCCCGGCGCCACGCTCATTAACGATTTGATCGGTCACTTGCCGTGCGGGCAGCACCGCATATCCGGCCCTTTCCGCTCCGCGCATTTTGACCGACGCTCGTTCCGTGAGGGCTCTTTCCGGGCGGTGGTCCCAAGACGCCGTTTTCACTCCTGCAAGACGTGATCCAGAAAGCGAAGCGTCTCCTCCCAGTCCGCAGTCGTGACGCCGTGCCGGCCATTTCTCCGCGCCGCGCTCGATGGCGGCGAGAATGTCGGCGGTGATGCGCTGGTAAATGCTGGCGGTCACGATCGCGGCCAGACCGATAGCGTCCGCGTCGAGCGGACCCAGAGCGATAAGCCCCGCCAGCAGCGCGCCGATAAGCAGGACGGGTCCTGAGACGAAGCAGTGCAGCCGCCCGCAGCGGCGGGCGTTGACAGACAGGCCGCGCCCATCCAGGCGAGCGCAAGCGACCAGGCGCCGGCGGCCCAGGCAACCGAGGGTGAGAAGAGACTGGCAGCGGCGCCGACAAGCACCGGCGCGCCCCAGACGGCAAGGAAGCTGCCGGCGTGTGCCGACAGGTCGCGCTGAACGCGAGTTTCATCGGGCGTGCGTTGCTTGCGCATCGCGTCACCCGGCGCAGCAGGAGAGCTTGGCGACATCGCGCTCGAAGCCCTGCGCGGCGAGCTTCAAGCCCTCGACGGTGGTGAGATAGGGAAAGATCGTCTCGCCCAGCGCACGCGCGGTCATGCCATGCTTAAGCGCCAGCGCCAGCGTCTGGACGCTGTCGGCGCTTTCGGGCGCGAGGATTTGCCCACCGAGCAAACGATCGGTGCGCGCGTCGGCGACGAGCTTGATGAGGCCGCGCGTGTCGCGCGCAGCGAGCGCGCGCGGGATTTGGTCAAGCCCAACGGCTGAGATCTTCACCTCATGTCCGGCTGCCATGCCTTGCGCTTCAGTAAGGCCGACGCCGGCGACTTGCGGGTCGGTGAACACCACCCACGGCATCGCCGCGTTGTCGTAGATGAGCGCATCGCCACCCAGCGCATTGCGCGCGGCCAGCTTGGCGCCATAGGCGGCCATGTAGACGAACTGGTCGAGGTCGGTCACGTCGCCCGCGGCGTAAACACCCGGTCTGCTCGTGCGCATATGCGCATCGACGGCGATGGCGCCGCGCTCGTTTTGAGCGACGCTCGCCTCGGCGAGACCCAGCCCTTCGACATTAGGCGCGCGCCCGGTGGCGATAAGAAGCTTCTCGGCGCGCAATTCGATCAGCTCGCCCTCGTCTTTGACGCACAACGTGACGCCGGCAGCGTCCTCACGGCAGGCGTCGTAGGCGACGCCGCAATGGAGCTGAATGCCTTCGCGCCGGAACACGTCCATCAGCGTGTCGGACACTTCGGGCTCGGCCTGCGGCAACAGACGCGAGCGGCACACCAAGGTGACGACGGCGCCCATGCGCGCCATCATCTGCGCGAGTTCGGCGCCGATGAAGCCGCCGCCCACGACGATCAGGCTCTTCGGCAATGTGTCCAACTCAAGCAGCGAGGTGCTGGTGAGGGAGCTGACTTTGTCGATTCCTGGAATTGGCGGAACCGCTGGCCGCGCGCCGGTTGTGATGACGATCTTCAGCGCGTGGATGAAGCTGTCGCCGACAGCGACGCCGCCATCGGCGAGACGGGCCTTGCCTTCGATATACGAGATGCCTTCGTACTGTGGCAGCAGCTCGATGTACTTCTTGTCCCGAAGACCAGCGACCAGAGCCTCCTTGGCGGCGACGACGCGGCGCCAATCGACTAGGCGCGCTTCGCCTGCGATGCCGTCGAAGCGGCTGGCGGTGCGCGCACCGTGCAGCACTTCGGCGGCGCGGATCATGGTCTTAGAGGGCACGCAGCCGACATTGACGCA
>DPWD01000338.1:3873-4309 GCA_003526465.1 Hyphomonadaceae bacterium | reverse complement strand
AGGCGCTGCCAGGCTATCTCGACGCCAACGTCGCCAACGCGCGGCGCGGTGTGGCGACCGGCTTCACCCAGCCGCGTATTGTCGTTGACCGCGCGCTGGAGCTCGCGCGCGCGCAGCGGACCAGCGTCGCCGAAACATTGCTGCTGCCATTCGCGCAATTTCCAGACACGGTTCCAGCCACGGCGCAGGAAGAGTACCGCCGCCGCGCCCGCACTATCATCGGTGAGGCCATTCTGCCGGCGCACGACCGCGTGATCGTCTTCCTGGAGCGGGAATATCTGCCAGCGGCGCGCCCGGCGCTCGCTGCGCGCAGCCTGCCCAATGGCGAAGCCTATTATCGGTATCTGGTGCGCCAGCACACCACCACCTCGATGACGCCCGACGAAATCCACGCTCTGGGGCAGTCGGAAGTGCGCCGCATCCGCGGCGAGATGGA
>DPWD01000338.1:3386-3704 GCA_003526465.1 Hyphomonadaceae bacterium | reverse complement strand
ACCACGGCTTACTACCAGCAGGGCAGCCCCGCGCTCGGCGTTGCTGGCGGCTACATGGTCAACACGCTGCGGCTCGACCAGCGCCCGCTCTACGAATTGCCGGCGCTGACGCTGCACGAAGCCGTGCCCGGCCACCATCTGCAGATTTCGCTCGCGCAGGAGGCGGGCGAACTCCCCTATTTTCGCCGCACCACATACATCACCGCGTTCGGCGAGGGCTGGGGCCTTTATGCGGAATCGCTGGGCGTGGAGATGGGCATCTATCGCACACCGTACGAGCGCTTCGGCCGGCTTTCCTACGAGATGTGGCGCGCGTGC
>DPWD01000338.1:0-3211 GCA_003526465.1 Hyphomonadaceae bacterium | reverse complement strand
TGTTCCACGATGTGGTCCTAGGCGCGGGATCGGTGCCGCTCGACGTACTGGAAACGCGCGTGCGCGCCTGGGTGGCGGGGCAACGCTAGCGCGCGTTGAAGCAGAGCGCGCGCCGCCTGTGCTCCCTCTCCCTCGTTTGGGGGGGAGGGGGTTGGGGTGAGGGTGGAGCACNNGATCGCGTACAACACCAAACGCCGGCGCCACCCCCTCACCCTGCCCTCTCCCCCGTATCCGGGGGAGAGGGTTATCATCCGCGTCTCGAAATCACCGAAACTCTAACCGCGCCTCGGCATCGCCGCCCAATAATCGAAATCGAGCACGACGCTCGCATCGTATTCGCCGGCCTCGTTCTTGAGCGGAAATCCCGCCGCGCCGCGGTTCTTCACCGCAACCAGGCGCAGCCGCAGCGCCCCCGCCGACCCGAGGTCGGCTTTGTCCAGCACTTCCGACCAGGCATAGAGCGTATCGCCGGCGAACAGCGGATTGACGTGCCGCCCGCCATTGATGGCCAGCACGTATTGCGCGTTCGCCAAGCCGTTGAACGCCAGCGCCCTCGCCAGCGAGATCGCCACCCCGCCATAGACGAGCCGCTTGCCGAAGCGCGAACCGGCTTGCGCCAGCGCGTCGAAATGCACGCGCGCATTGTTCTGGTAGAGCCGCGTCGCCAATTGATGCTCGGCTTCTTCTATGGTCATGCCGTCGACATGATCGATCCGCTCGCCGATCTCGTAATCCTCGAACGCGTGCGGCGAGCCGGCGAGCGCGAAATCGTAGTTCGAGAAATCGAACCCTGGCGGCGGCAGCAAATCCGCGGCGCCCACTGCGGGCTTCGGCGTTTCCGGCAGCGCATCTTCGATCGCGGCGCCCGCGTCGCGCTTGTTCACCATCACCCAGCGCGCAAACGAGAGCACGCTCTCGCCCTCCTGGTTCACGCCGGTGGTGCGCACGGTGACGATGCCGGTCTTGCCGTTCGAGTTCTGCTTGACGCCAAGCACTTCCGAGCGCGCCGAGAGCGTGTCGCCCGGATGGACCGGCGCCAGGAAGCGCCCCTCCGCATAGCCAAGATTGGCGACCGCGTTGCGCGAAATGTCGGGAACGCTCTTGCCGAAAACGATGTGGAATACAAGCAGCGGGTCGATCGGCGCGCCGGGCAGTCCGCAATCCAGCGCAAAACTATCGGCACAGAACAGCGCATAGCGCGAGCCAGTGAGCGCGATATTGAGCGCGGCGTCTGCCTCGGTGATCGTGCGCGGCGTGGCGTGCGTGATGATTTGGCCGGGGCGGAAGTCCTCGAGGAAATTGCCGGGGTTGGATTTCATGACGCTACCCCCGCGCCTTCGCCGCGCGCACTTCCAACTCTACCTTCTCCGCTTCCTGCAAGCGCGCGATTACCGCGAACAGATTGCTCGCCTGCGGATTGCCGTCGGGGCCGAACATGCGCATCAGGCTCTTGGAGGAAATGCCGCTTGCGCGCGCTAGGCGCTCAAAGCCAAGGGTTGCGTTGATGTAGTCGCGCAGCACCGCCTTGCCGGTTTCGGTGTCGCCCTGGAGCAAGCACTCTACCCCCTCTTGCAGCAATGCGCGGCGAAACGTGGCGTCTCTCTTGGCGCGCGCCTGCACGCTGTCCTTGAATGAGCGGGTGAGCGCCATGATCATGAACCCTTCTTCCGTTTTTTGTACTCGGCCCAACACGACTGCGCCGCCGCGATTGTCTTTCTGTTGCCGCCGCTTGGTTCCGCCTGCCAAAAGAATGATCAGCGTATCGCCATCGCGTCCGAAATAAATCCTGTATCCCGGCCCAGCGTCGATCCGGCACTCCATCACGCCAGCGCCCACGCCCTTGGCGTTCACGAGATTGCCGTTCTCCATGCGCGCCAACGCGACCGTAACGCGGGCGGCTGCCTGGGGATCCAGTTCCTCAAACCAGGCGCCAAATGGCGATACGCCTGCTTCAGTGAGATACTCCTTCAGTTCCATTCATTTGGTACCATAAGTGTTACCTCACGTAAAGCCGATTCCAAAATCTTCACCCAGTATCGGCATTCACCCTAAGCCAGCCCGCATAATGCGTGATGCGCCCGGCGATTGGCAATGCGATCGGAACGTCGAAATGGAAGCGGCCAGCTTCGTCGGCGCTTTCCTTGGCGAGCGAGCGCGGCGCAAGCTGAGAGGGCAGCGGCAGCGGGCCGAGGCGCCAGCCCAGGATTTCCATGTACAGCGCTTCTGCATCGGCGCTCACGCGAAGGTCGAAGCTGAAAGGACCGAAGCGTTCGCGTACTAGACCGGGGGCGGCGAAAGAAACGATGCTGGCAAAGCGGCGCCCNNCCCGCCAATGACGCGCGTCCAGGTCTCGGAGCCATCAGCATTGGCGCGTTTGGTCACCGTGACCGGTGCGGCCTGCGCGGCCCGCGGGAAACCGACGAAAAGTCGCGCCATCGCGGCGACTGGCGATGCGGGCCCGCGTACTTCGGAGACGCCCGAAAACAGCGCCACTGGCCCGGCTCTGTGCGAAACCTTCACCGGGGCCGGCAGGCGCTCGAACGCATCGCCAAGCGCGCGCTCGAATGGCGAGACGTGCGCCTCGCGCTCAATTGTTGTGACAAAGCCGACACGAGCGAAATCGCGCTCCAGGTCGGCAAGACTCAACATGCCCGCGCACGCTCGCGCACCGGGCGCGATCTCTCCTAGCAGCAGCTTGCGCACGATCACTAACGCCGGCAGCGTTGGCGCGATGGGGCCGAGCCCAGCTGGCGCGAACAAGGTCCAACGGGCGCGTTGTGGTTTGTCTTCTTCGTCGCGGCCGAACGCTTCCACGAACATGGCGCCGCTGTCGCCGCCGAAATGCTCAAGCAAACCGGCGCACCAGGTCAATGTGGCCGCCGCACGCTCGGGGCTGCGCCACAACCCGAAACGCCGCAGCGCCGCGACCGCCTCTATCCCGCGATGCAGGACGGGGAGTTCAAGCGCGGCCATAAACACTGCACTGTCCCTCGGCGCGAAGCGAGCCGGAATGAGATCGAGGTCAGGCGTCTCCACCAGCGCGAAACGGCGCTTGCCCAAGCCGGCGATGGCGATGGTTTCGCGATGCGACCAGCCGCGCCGCGTCGTCCAGGCTCCTCTTTCCCAAACACGCGCCGGCGCACCGGCGCGGCTGAGGATGGCCTCAACCAACGAGCGCCCCTTGGGCGCGCGATTGCCGGGCGCAATGCCG
>DPWD01000172.1:5454-5585 GCA_003526465.1 Hyphomonadaceae bacterium | reverse complement strand
GCCGCCGGCCCAGCAGCGGCGCCCCAGCGTTCGCAAGCGCGCACCGGCGCGCTGAGCTTCACGCCGCAGCAACTCGACAAGCTTGCCGATCAGTTCCGCACGCAATCGCCGCAATCCACAGCAGCGCTGTT
>DPWD01000172.1:0-5382 GCA_003526465.1 Hyphomonadaceae bacterium | reverse complement strand
GGCGGGCGCCACCGTGCAAGGGCAGGTCCTGTCCCGCCACGAGGCGGCCGCGCAGGCGCCGCCTCGTGCTTGAGCGAACTGCCCTTGCGGGCTAGGTGGGCGGCTTCGTCCGGCGGAGAAGCGGCCAGCAGAAAAGAGGGACGTCCGTGAGGCTAGTGCTCAGCATCGCCGTGGTCGTGGGCATGGTCGCGCTTTGCATCGTCGGCTGGCCTTATGGCGGCGCCGGCGGGCTGATCGGGGGCGCGCTCGGCTTCCTGGTCCGCCTTGGCGGACGCCGGCTCGACTGGAAGGAGCGTCTCGGCACCGCTTATATCGGCGCGCTCATGGGATTGCCGGTCGGGTTCATGGTCGGCGGCTTCATCACTATGGGTCTTCCCTACATTCTCACGCAGATCAACGCGCCGCAATAACGCCGCAAGCGCATGGCTTGTTGAGCGCATGCGTATCCTGTTGACGTTAGCCGCGCTCGGTTGTGTTCTGTTCCCGGCTCTGGTTTTGGCGCAGGGCAAAGCCGAACAAGCCGCGCAGGTCGATTATGCCGGCTTTCGCGGGCTGACGGCGGAGGTGGATGCGTACCGCGCGCAGCGGCTTGTCACTCTCGCCGAATTTCAACGCATGGCGCGCGAGGCGAACACGATCATCCTCGATGCGCGCTCGGCCGACGCTTACGCGGAGGGCCACATCGCCGGCGCGATCAATGTGCCGTTCACCGATTTCACCGACGCCAGCCTGCGCGCGGCTCTGCGCGATCCGAACGCGCGCATCCTGATTTATTGCAACAACAATTTTTCCAACAATGCGCGCCCCGTGGTGCTGAAGCGCGTCGAACTCGCGCTCAACATCCAGACCTTCATCAATCTCTACGGCTACGGCTACCGCAACGTCTACGAACTGGCGCAGGTGGTGGATTTCAACGACCCCGCGGTGCGCTGGGTGCGGGGCTGAAGCGGCGGTCAATCTTCGCGCATCGTCTTCTGAACCTGCTTGCGCAGCGCATTTGGGAAAAAGCGCGCGGCGAAGCGGGCGCGCTCTGCTTCCTTGCCCACCATGTAGTGCACTTCCTTGCCGTGTGCGGCGTCCCAGGCGCGCTCGGCGGCCATGCGCACCGGATAGATCGGCGTGTTGTTCTCGACCAGCTGGTCGCGCAGGCGCCGATTGGAACTCGGGTTCGCCTCGGAGTCGAGAATGGCGGTGTCCATGAACCAGGGCATCAAGCTGGTGACGCGCACGCCATAGCGTGAGTATTCGGCGTCGAGCGATTCAGTCAGCCCACGCACCGCGAACTTGGTGGCGACGTAGATCGCCATCTTCGGCGCCCCGACAATACCGGCGACCGACGCGGTGTTGACGATGCGCGCGCCCGGAGTTTCGCGCAGCAGCGGCAGCGCCGCAATCGCGCCATTGATCACGCCCTTCAGATTCACATCGAGTACGAGGTCGATGTCTTCTGGCGCCATCTCTTCCAGCCATCCGCCCTTGCCGATGCCGGCATTGTTGAACAGCACGTGGCAGCGGCGGCCCGTCGCCTGGCCGAAGGCTTCGATGGCGCGCGCCCATTGGGCCCGATCGCGCACATCGAGTGGAATGCTCATCCGCTGACCGCTTGGGAGCAGGGCGGCGGTTTCGTCGAGGCCGGCCTGGTTTATGTCGGTGAGGCCAACAAACCAGCCGCGCTCGGCGAACAATTGCGCGGTGGCGCGCCCAATGCCTGAACCCGCGCCAGTGATGAAGATGGATTTTTGTTCCTGCTTGCTCATGGTTTCACTGGTTCGGCTGGAAGTGGCCCGCCGTCAAGATTAGGGTGGGGACATGACAGATCCATTCCGCATCGTTTTCATTCTCTATCCACGCCTCACCCAGCTGGACTTTACGGGTCCTTACGAAGTGCTGGCGCGCATGCCGGGCGCTGAGGCGATTATCGCCTGCAAGGATGGAGGGACGCTGGCCACCGAGATGGGACTCACGTTCACCGGCCTGTCGCGCCTCGCCGACATCGAATCTTGCGACATGATCATGGTTCCCGGTGGGCCGGGGCAAACTGAGGCCATGAAGGATGAGGTCTTCATGGCAGAGGTGAAGCGGCTCGGCGAAGACGCGCGCTACGTCACGTCTGTGTGCACCGGCTCTCTCATCCTGGCGGCGGCGGGTCTGCTCAAGGGCAAGCGCGCCGGCAGCCATTGGGCGTATCGCGAGATGCTCTCGCTGTTCGGCGCTATCCCCGATCCCGCGCGCGTGGTGCGTGACGGCCACTGCATCACTGGCGGGGGCGTCACCGCCGGCATCGACATCGCGCTGACCATCGCCGCCGAGATCGCGGGAGAGGAAGCGGCCAAGCGCATTCAGCTGATGATCGAATATGCGCCCGCGCCGCCGTTCGAGTGCGGCCGGCCCGAGATCGCCGACCCGGAAATCGTGGCCGCGGTAAAGCGCGGGATCGAAGCCAACACCCAGGCGCGGCGGCAGGCGATGCAAACCCTGAGCGAGAAATCCTGATGCTGAAGCTCAAGCCCAATTGCGAACGCTGCGACCGCGATTTGCCGCCGGATAGCGCGGACGCGCGCATCTGCACGTTCGAGTGCACGTTTTGCGCCGATTGCGCGGAGCGCGTGCTGGGCGGCGTCTGCCCCAATTGCAGCGGCAATTTCGCACCCCGTCCCATACGTCCGCCGGCAATGTTGGCGAAGTACCCGGCTTCGACGGAGCGGGTGCGAAAGCGCAGTTGAACTTAAAGGAGCGCGGGTCTTCAGACCCGCGCTCTTGTAGCGTTACTCCTTCCCCGCATCCTCGCGTTCGGCAGCGGTGAAGTCACCGAGATCGATATTGCCGGTCTGGGCGTAGCGGGTTTGCGAGGCTGCGGCGTGGCCCATGGATTGGCGCAGCTTGCCCTTCTTCAGGTGCAGATATTTGCCGCCCTGGATGCCGATGGCTTGAGCTTCGGTGAAGGCGTCCACATCGGCGCCGAGGAAGGTGACCAACCAACCCTTGTTGTCCTGGCGGTCGGTCAGCAATTTCTTGATCGTGCCCTTGGTGTGCTCCTTGCTGGCGTTCTCGAAGCCGTCGGTGAGGATGACGAGCGCGACTTTTTCGCCGGGCCGCAAGCTCACCTTGTCGATCTCGGCGGCGACGTGGCCGATAGCGTCCAGGAGCGGCGTCGAGGCGCGCGGCACGTAGTTCGCGCGCGAAAGCTCCATGAAGCTCTTCGCCGGCTCGACGTGCTGCAGCAGGTCGATGCTCTGTGAGTCAAAAATTGTCAGCGAGAGGCGCGCATCGACCTCATCGGAGCGGCGCAGGCCCATGACATATTCGTTGAAGGCGTCGATCGCGGTGTCGCGGCAATCCTCCATGGAACCGGAACGGTCGAGTAGAATGTGGGCGTAAAGGGGAGATTTGGTCATGGCGTGCCCTTGGAATTCCGCGCGGAAATTCACGCGGAGGCAGGGCAGATGGGGATGCGCTGAGGTGGCGGCAAGGGGCACAAGGTGACACGCACGCACGCGCACGGCAGCGGGAGTTCTGGCGCGACGGCGCGTTGCGTGTGTGTCACCGCGCGCTGGCGCTCAAGCGTGCCCCATCGGGCCGACCAATTGCGACGGATCGAAGCCCAGCAAGCGAATGGCCGCGGCCCATTTGTTGTCGTGCGCCTCGCCATAGACGATGGCCTGGTCGGCATCGACGACGAGCCATGCATTGCGCTTCAGTTCTTCCTCCAATTGGCCCGCGCCCCAGCCGGAATAGCCGAGCGCCAGCACAAAGCGCTGCGGCGCGGTGCTCTTTGCGACTGCTTCGAGCACGTCGCGCGTGGAGGTGATGGAGATGCCCGGCGCGATCCGCTGCGTGGCGCCGCTGGTGGCGAAATCGTCAGAATGCAGCACGAAGCCGCGGTCACGCCGCACCGGCCCGCCGTCGAGCACATTGCGCGCGCCCAGAGTGTCGCCGACTTCGAGCCCCAGATGGCCCAGCACGTCGCTCAGCGTTACTTTGTCCTTGGGCTTGTTGATGACCACGCCCATGGCGTGTTTGTCGTCATGGGCGCACATGACGATCACGGAGCGGTCGAAGCGGGGGTCGCCGATCCCCGGCATCGCCACCAGGAGTTTGCCTGCGAGTTGGTCAGACATGGGCCCCATGCTCTCCATTTCCGAGGCTGGGCGCAAGAGGGCGATAGCATCGGCGCGCCGGTCCCCCTACATAAACGCCCACCGCAACCACTGGAGAGACACCATGATAAAGGCCGGCGAGCGTCTTCCCGACGTCGAGTTCACCATCCCCACCAGCGAGGGAACCAAGAAGGCGCGCACAGCCGAGGTCTTCGCCGGCAAGACCGTGGCGCTGTTCGCCGTGCCCGGCGCGTTCACGCCGACCTGCTCAGCCAAGCATTTGCCGAGTTTCAAGGAAAAGGCGGCGGAATTGCGGGCAAAGGGCGTCGACGCCATCGCCTGCACTTCGGTTAACGATCTTTACGTGATGAAGGCCTGGGCCAAGGACCAGGGCGTAGAGAACGAAATGGTAATGCTTGCCGATGGCTCCGGCGATTTCGCCAAGGCGATCGGGCTCGACGCCGATTTTTCCAAGTTCGGAATGGGGCTCAGATCGAAGCGCTATTCAATGATCGTCAAGGACGGTGTGGTAGACAAGCTCAACCTCGAAGAGGCTGGTGAATACAAGGTTTCGAGCGCCGAGCACATGCTTGGCCAATTGTAGGGTTGGAAGTAGGGACTAGGGCTAGGGATTGGGGTTAGGCGATTTGTACAAATCCAGCCGCCCTAATCCCTAGCCCCCATTTCCTAATCCCCAATCCCCAAGCCCTTGTCCCTGGGAGAACAGAATGTTCGGCAGCGGCGTAGCACTTTTGCTTGTGGCGATGGCCTTGGTGCTGGCGTTCAGCGCCATTAAGGTGGTGGCCCAGGGCCAGCAATGGACGGTAGAGCGCTTCGGCCGGTACGTGCGCACGCTCAGGCCCGGGATATCGTTTCTGATTCCTTTCGTCGACCGCATCGGCCGGCGCCTGTCGATGATGGAGACCGTGCTCGACGTGCCGCGCCAGGACGTGATCACCAAGGACAATGCGGTGGTCTCTGTCGACGCCGTTGTGTTCATCCAGGTGATCGACGCTTCCAAGGCCGCCTACGAGGTGCAGAACCTCAATCACGCCATTCTCAATCTCTGCGTAACCAATGCGCGCACGGTGGTCGGGTCGATGGATCTCGACGAAGTGCTCTCGCAGCGCGACGCCATCAATGCGCGCCTGTTGGCGGTGATCGACGCGGCCACCAACACCTGGGGCACCAAGGTGCTGCGCATCGAGATCAAGGATTTGACCCCGCCCGCCGACCTCACCCAGGCGATGGCGCGCCAGATGAAGGCCGAACGCGAACGCCGCGC
>DPWD01000353.1:2390-7804 GCA_003526465.1 Hyphomonadaceae bacterium | reverse complement strand
GCGTCCGGCCCCCCAAGGCGGGCCTGCGCGATCAGCGCGTCCACAGCGAGCGCCGGCGGTTCGCGCCGATCCGAACTCATTTGCCCGTCCTTCTGTTGCCGGGCTTAGCAGTCACAAACCGTAACGCAACGTGTGTTGTGGGCTGGGCTGGGGGCGCCTTAGACGGGGTGCGGGTCGGGGGGCCCGAACACGCCCGGCAGCGGGGGGACCTACCAACGTGGACGAGAGCTTTTCAGTGCGCCTTCAAAAAACCATAGCTGGGCCAGCTGTTTGCGCTGGCGTCGGCGTCCATTCTGGCGCCCATGTGCGGTTGGTGTTGACCCCAGCCGGCGTCGACGCGGGGATTGCGTTTATTCGCACTGACGTGCGCGGTGTGGATAATGTGATCCGCGCTCATGCCGATAACATCTCCGAGACCCGCAACAGCACCACGTTGCGCAACGCCGCCGGCGTGGAGATTGGCACGGTTGAACACCTGATGTCAGCATGCGCCGGCCTCGGCATCGACAATCTCGTGGTTGAGGTCGATGGCCCGGAATTGCCGATCCTGGACGGGTCTTCCGCCCCGTTCGTGCAGGTGCTGACCAATGCCGGGGTCAAGGCGCTGAATGCCGACCGGCGCGTCATCCGCATCCTGGAACCGATCGAAGTGCGCATGGGCGCTAAGAGCGCCGCGCTGCTGCCGGCGCGGGATTTCCATGGCCTTGACCTGGACGTCACCATTCGCTTCGCCGACCCCGCAATCGGCGTGCAGCGCCGCAAAATAAGCCTCACGCGCGAAAACTTCCTCACCGAGATCGCTGACGCGCGCACCTTCGGTTTCCTGTCCGATGTGGAGCGGATGCACGCGGCGGGCCTTGGCCGCGGAGCTTCCATGGCGAACGCTGTGGTGGTCGACGAGGGCCGGGTGGTGAACCCCGAGGGGCTGCGGTTTGACGATGAATTCGTCCGCCACAAGCTGCTCGACGCCGTCGGCGACCTAGCGCTCGCGGGCGCGCCCATTTGCGGCCGTTTTGTGGCGGACCAGCCCGGGCACGCCTTGAACGCCCGCCTGGTTCGCGCGCTGCTCGACAGCCCGGAAGCCTGGATGTGGGATTGCGAGAGTGCGCCCGAGAGCCGCCGCGAGCCCGCCATGGCGATGGCCGCGGCCGGCTGAAATTCCCTGTTCGCAGCACAGCCGCTGGCGCTTTGCTGCGGCGCTGGCATCCTGTATCACGCGGCACTGCCGGAATCGGAATTGCTTGACCACGCAATTCCAGACCCGGGATGACGGATGAGGCGCGCAACGATCTCGGGCGGAGCCTGAAGCGGGAAGAGGCCAAGTATGAAGCTCAGGCAAAAGCAGATCGTGCACACGCTTGCGTTGGCTCTCCTGGCCGCCGGATTGGGCGCATGCGGGGGAAACCGAGCGCGCGAAGCCGTACAATTCGTCGACGAGCCGGTCGCCCAGCTTTACAATCGCGGCGCGGCGATGCTCGACCAAAGACGCTGGGCCGATGCGCTCGCCGCGTTCGAGGAAGTCGAGCGCCAGCATCCTTATTCGTCGTGGGCGCGGCGCTCCATGCTGATGGAAGCGTTCTCGCACTATCAGGCCAATCAATATGACGATTCCATCGAGGACGCGCAGCGCTTCATAGCGTTGCATCCCGGCAACGAAAGCGCTCCTTATGCTTACTATCTGGTCGCCATTTGCCATTTCGAGCGCATCCTCGATGTCGGCCGCGACCAGGGCACTACCGAGCGCGCGCTGGCCGCTCTCAACGACGTCGTGCGCCGCTATCCCGAAAGCCCTTATGCGCAGGACGCCCGGCTCAAGATGGACATGGTCTACGACCAATTGGCCGGCAAGGAGATGTCGGTAGGACGCTATTACCTGGTCCGCGACCAGCACCTGGCGGCGATCAACCGCTTCCGCAATGTGATCGAGAATACGAATTTTCAGCGCACATCGCACGCACCCGAGGCGCTGCACCGTCTGGTGGAATCCTACCTTTCGGTTGGCATGATCGATCAGGCCCAGCGCATGGCCGCGATCCTCGGGCACAATTTTCCGGGCAGCGATTGGTACCAGCGGTCCTTCGCCTTGATGACCGATTCCGGCGTCGCGCCAGTCGCCGAGGACGAAGCCGAACGGCGCGGCTGGTTCGGGCGCACGTTCGGGCAGGTGTTCTAGGATTGGCTCTGTGTGGCGCACAACAAGCCTGTCGACGAACTGAAAAAGAGCGAAGCCGAGCGGGAACTTGAGCGGCTGACCGCCGAGATCGCGCGCCACGACAAGCTCTATTATTCCAAGGACGCGCCTGAACTCACGGACGCTGAGTACGACGCGCTGCGCAAGCGCAACGCCGCCATCGAGGCGCGTTTTCCCGATCTTGTGCGCGAGGATAGCCCCTCCAAGCGCGTCGGCGCGGCGCCCGCCGAGAAGTTCGGCAAGGTGCGCCACGCAATGGCGATGCTATCGCTGGACAATGCTTTCGACGCCGAAGACGCGCATGCTTTCGTCGCGCGCGTGCAGCGTTTCCTCAATCTCGACGCGCCGCCCACCTTCACCGCCGAACCAAAGATCGACGGGCTCTCGGCTTCGCTGCGGTACGAGAGCGGCCGCTTCGTGCAGGGCGCCACGCGCGGCGATGGGCGCGAGGGCGAGGACGTCACCGCCAATCTGCGCACCATCGCCGACATTCCCCAGACGCTGAAAGGCGCGCCCGCGGTGCTCGAAGTGCGCGGCGAGGTCTACATGGAAAGGGCCGCGTTCGCGAAAATGAACGCGCGTTTCGAGGCCGAGGGCAAACAGACCTACGTCAACCCGCGCAATTCCGCCGCCGGCGCGCTGCGCCAACTCGATGCGCGCATTACCGCGACGCGGCCGCTGCGCTTCTTCGCGCACGGCTGGGGCGAGGTAAGCGAACTGCTGGCTGAAACGCAATACGACGCGATGCGGCGTCTTGAAGGGTTCGGGTTCCCACTCGCTGCCATCAAGCGTACGAAGAGCGCCGAGGATTTGCTCGCCGCCTATGCCGACATCCTCGCGCGCCGCGACAAGCTCGCCTACGAGATCGACGGCGTCGTGTACAAGGTGGATTCCCTTGCGTTGCAACAGCGCCTGGGCTTCGTCTCGCGCTCCCCGCGCTGGGCGATCGCGCACAAATTCGCGGCCGAGCAGGCCGAGACGGTGCTTGAGGGCATCGACGTGCAGGTGGGCCGCACCGGTGCGCTGACGCCAGTCGGGCGGCTCAAACCGGTGTTCGTCGGCGGCGTCACCGTGACGAATGTGACGCTCCATAACGCGGACTATATTGGCGGCGTTGGCGCCGACGGCGCGCCCATCCGCGGCGGCAAGGATTTGCGCATCGGCGACACGGTGGTGGTGCAGCGCGCCGGCGATGTGATTCCGCAGATTGTGGATGTACTGCTGGAGAAGCGCGCGCGGGGCGCGCGCAAATACCATTTCCCCGACGCGTGTCCTGTTTGCGGCGCCCATATCGCGCGAGAGCTGGCGCCGGGAGAGGAGGGCGTCGTCGCTCGCTGCACCGGCGGGCTCGATTGCTCGGCCCAAGTGGTCGAGCGGTTGAAGCACTTCGCCGCGCGCCGGGCCATGGACATCGAGGGTCTTGGCGACAAGCAGATCGAGGAGTTCCACGAACTCGGCTGGATCAAGGCGCCCGCGGACATCTTCCGCTTGCACGCGCATCGCGACGAGTTGATGCAGCGCGAGGGCTACGGCGAAAAGAGCGTCACGAACCTGCTCGCCTCCATCGAAGCGCGGCGCGAACCGGAATTCGCGCGCTTCCTTTATGGCCTAGGCATCCGCGACATCGGCGAAACCACAGCCGGCGTACTTGCGCGCCGGTTCGAAAGCTGGAGCGCATTTGCGGAGGCGATGGAGCGTGCGGTCAAGGCGCGGCCCAAGGCAAGATACGAAATTGTCGCCAGATGGTACCGTATTGGCCCGAAATCGCTCGAATCCTTGATTGCGTCTGCCAACACTCTCGATGCCGCGCCGGATCTCTTGTCCGCGAGCGGTGCGCAAAATCCTGCACCCAAAATCAAAGGCGTCACCAGCGGGGCATGGTCGGCGCTGAGGGACCTGTTCGGCGACTGGGATCGCGTCGTGAAAGGAATCAAAGAAGCAGCGGAGGACGCGCCGCGCGAGGACTATCTCGACCTTGCGCGGATCGACGGCGTTGGGCCGGTCGCTGCCGCGCATCTGGTCGATTTCTTCGCCGAGCCGCACAACACCGAAGCGCTGAAGCGTTTGTTGCAGGAAGTGCGTGTGCAGGATCAGCCGCGCGCCGCCACAACAAGCAAGATCGCCGGCCTCACCATTGTGTTCACCGGAACGCTGGAAAAAATGACGCGCGACGAAGCCAAGGCGCGCGCGACGGCTTTGGGCGCGAAGGTGTCGGGCAGTGTATCGAAGAAGACCGATCTTGTGGTCGCTGGCCCGGGCGCGGGGACGAAGCTGGCGGAGGCCGAGGCGCTCGGCGTCAAGGTGATTGATGAAGATGCGTGGATTGAACTGAGCAAATAATATGGACCGCCGGCGGCCCTCGCCGGCATGCGCGCCGGGAGGCGCGCGCTCCACTCGCAACGCCAGCGTATGCCGGCATGCGCGCCGGCGGTCCATATAGGGCTCGGGCGTGCTTCCTGATCGCGTAGCTAGGCCGCCATCACGCGCACTGCTTGCAGTGTGTCAGTGTATTGCTGGAATGATGTGACCTTCCCACTCTTGAGGCGCCACACATGCGCGAATTGCGCGCTGATTTTCTTTCCTGTGGCCTTCGGCGCCCCGCCATAGCGGCCAAGCGAAACGATGGTGTCGCCAGCGTCGATAATCTCATCAGGAACGGCGGAAAACCCGTCCCACTCCTCACCCAGCCGCGCGAACACGCCATTCAGCACTGCTTCGGGACCCACATAAGGATTGCCATCAGCGTAGGGAAAATTTTCCGCTTCGTTCCAAACGATGTCGGGCGCCATCGCGGCGAGCACGCTAGGAACGTCACCCCGCGCGAATGCGGCATATAAGCCCTTGATCAATTCGCCGTTCGTGGACATGGAGGCGCTCCTTGTTGGTCAAGCTGCGGCGCGCTTGTGCCGCAGATCCGTGAGCCCGGCAAGCGCGGCGACGACGAGATACACCGCAAGTACGGTCACTCCCGCCTGCGGCGGCAGCGGACCGGCGGGTTGCGGCTGCAGCATTGCCACGATCTGCAGCGCCACGAGAAATGCGATGAAAACGAGCGCGGGCCACGCGGCGCGCCCGATCTGCTTGCGCGAGGCGATCCAGGCGCCGCCGCCGAGCGCGAGGAGGCCGATCTCAAGCGCTTGCTCGGGCACGGGATAGTTCCACCAGCCGAGGCCAACTTTGTCGCCGCCGAACCATAGTTCGAGATCGGGGCGATGCACCAGGA
>DPWD01000353.1:0-2344 GCA_003526465.1 Hyphomonadaceae bacterium | reverse complement strand
CCGCGCCCGCCGCCCACACGAACGTCATCGGCAGCGAGTGCGTCCACGGCATGTGTTCGAGCACGAGCGAAGAGCCGGGGAGCGCAGGATCGACGCTGGCGCGCTCGATGCCCGCGACGATGAACGCGCTCCAGCCGATGTCGACGAGCTGGCAGCCAGCCGCGAGCGTCCAGAGCGGGGCTCTTGGTTCGATTGCCTTGGCGGCGAGCGCTGCTGCGTAATGGCCGACAAACATTTCAAGTTACCCTGTTTGCAAATCCCCCTCCCCCGGGGGAGGGGAGATATCACACCGCCCTCGTAGCTTCCTCCAGCCAAACCTTCGCCTCCCCCTCCAACTGTGCCCCAATCACTTCGCGCACGCGTGCGTGATAAGCGTTGAGCCAGTCGCGTTCTTCCTTGGTCAAGAGCGCCTTCACCACCAATGCGCGGTCGATCGGAGCCAGCGTCAGCGTCTCAAACCCCAGCATTGGCCGTTCGCCGCCTGGCACATCTTCCGCGGGCGCCACCACTTGCAGATTCTCGATGCGGATGCCGTAGCCGCCGGTCTTGTAATAGCCCGGTTCGTTGGAGACGATCATGCCGGGCTCGAGCGGCTGGGTGTTGACCCATTTGGCGATGCGCTGCGGGCCTTCGTGCACGCCGAGATAGGAACCTACGCCATGGCCGGTGCCATGGTCGTAATCGAGGCCGGCCTCCCACAAACTCATCCGCGCCAGCGCGTCGAGCTGATGGCCTGTCGTGCCCTTCGGGAAACGCACGCGCGCCAGTGCGATATGCCCCTTCAGCACGCGCGTGAAGCGCTCGCGCATTTCCTTATTAGGTCGGCCGATCGCGACTGTGCGGGTGATGTCGGTGGTGCCGTCGAGATATTGCGCGCCGGAATCGATCAGGAACAGCGAGCCGCGCGCAAGCCGGCGGTTGGTTTTCTTCGAGACGCGATAATGTACGATGGCGCCGTTGGGTCCGGCGCCGGAGATGGAGTCGAACGAAAGGTCCTTGAGCGCGCCGGTCGCCTGGCGGAATTCCTCAAGTTGCTTGCAAGCGCTGATCTCGTCGACCTTGCCGCTCTGCGCTTCGCTCGCCACCCAGTGCAGATAGCGCGACACCGCCGCGCCGTCGCGGCGGTGGGCGGCGCGAGAGCCGTCCAGCTCCGCTTCGTTCTTGCAAGCGCGCGGCAGCACCACCGGGTCTTGACCTTTCACGATCTCCGCGCCGGCCGTCCTCAATTGCTCAAAATACCAGGCCGAAGCGCTGGCCGGATCGAGTCGCACGCGTTTGCCCTTGAGTTCCGCCAATGCCGGCGCAAGATCGCGCGAAGGGCGCACCGCTACTTCGTTGCCGAGCCATTGGCGCAACTCCGGCGTAACTTTTTCCTCGGCCAGGAATAGATCGGCTTTGCCGTCGGCGCGTAGGATCGCCTCGCCCAGCGGCAAGGGCGTGCGTGAAACGTCGCCGCCGCGAATGTTGAACAACCACGCGATCGAAGCGGGCGAGGTTATCACCACCGCGTCCGCTTTCTGGTCGCCGAGGCCGGCGCCCAGACGGTGGCGCTTCGACGTCGCACTCTCGCCGGTGAATGCTTCCGGCTGCGCCTCGACGCGCGCCATCGGGATCGGTGGCCGGTCATTCCAGATCGCGTCGATTGGATTGTGCGCCACGGCAACAAGTTCGGCACCAGCGTCAAGCGCGGCTTTGCGTAATTTGTCGAGAGCATCGGGGCTGTGCAGCTTGGGATCGTAGCCGATCCTGGCGCCACTGGGCGCTTTGTCGCGCAAATAGGGGGCGGGGCCGCCGTCAACTAGGTCGAGGTATTCGAACAAATTTCCGTCGACCTGCGCGCGCACCTGCAGGGTGTAGCGGCCATCAGTGAAAATCGCTGCCTGTTCGCCCAATACCACGGCCGCTCCAGCGGAGCCGGTGAAACCGGTGGTCCAGGCCAAGCGATCATAAGCGGCAGGGACGTATTCGTTCTGCCATTCGTCCTCATGCGGAACGATGAAGCCGTCGAGCCCCGCCGCTTTCAGAGCTTTACGCAATTGCGGCAGATGCTTGCGGCCAAGCGCGGGGCCGCCGGGTTCGTCATAGGTCTGGAACAAGGCGAAACATCCTTTGAGGCGAAGTTCAGGGCAGGTTCAGGATCTTGAGTCTAGAGCCTTCGCGGGCGAGGTTTAAGGGGCGGCGACGGATTTTTTGGTCGCGGAGCTGTTCATGCGTGCGCTGAAATCAGTGCTGGCGGCGATGGCCATGGCGTTTTTTGCCGGTGCGGCGGCTGCGCAGGTGCCCGATCCGTTCGCGCGCGAACTGGCCCAGAAGCTCGCGCGCGCCGAGCAGGCCTTGGCGGAGC
>DPWD01000015.1 GCA_003526465.1 Hyphomonadaceae bacterium | reverse complement strand
CCTCTGACGCGGCACTCGACGGCGTGATGGACGGTCGCCCGGCACGTCTCCAGCAGGGCGCGCGCGGCTTCGGTGATATCAGGGGAGAGCATGACGGCAGACTAGGGTTCGGCTCGCGCGGCGTCCATGCCCCGGGCGCTGGCGTCCGCGCGGGCGGCCATGCTAGCAGGGCAGGGCACATGGAGGTCCTATGCCCTTGGGTATAACGCGCGCGCTGGTATGTGCGGCGCTCTTTACATTCGCCGCGTGCGCGCAGCCGGCGGCGGAACCTGAAGCGGAGGGCGCCTTGCGGATCGAGCAGCTGAGTGTCGAGACGGCGACAGGCCCGGTGACGTTCAATGTCGAGATCGCCGACGATGAAGCCGAGCGCAATCGCGGTCTGATGTTCCGGGAAAGCCTCGCCGACAATGCCGGCATGCTGTTCCATTTCCAGGAGCCGGAAATGGCGAGCTTCTGGATGCGCAACACCATCCTCTCGCTCGATATCATCTTCATCGCCCCCGACGGGCGCATCATAAATATCGCCGATCACACCACGCCCTATTCGGAGGCGCCGGTCCCAGCGGAGGGACTTACCGGCGGCGTGCTGGAAATCCGCGCGGGGCGAGCGGAGGCGCTCGGCATCCGTCCGGGTGCATTGGTGCATCACCGCATTTTCGGGACGGAATAGCAGCCCAAACAAAAAGGGCGCGGAAGCCATGGCTCCCGCGCCCCAAGTGTTTGCCTGTTGACGACCGGCCTCAGCCGCCAAACAGGAAGTCGCTTTGCGTTAGTCCGTTGACGCGCGTGAGGCTGAGCGTATCGACGCCAGCCGCCCCGCCATCGGCGGCGCCGAGATCAATGACCGTGCCATTGCGGTTGACCACGACAAACACGTCTGCATCGTCGAGGCGGCCGTTGGCATTGGAATCGAGATCGCCCCAGACTAGCCCGGTCGCAGTCAGGTCGATCACGTCCGCGCGGCGGGCGAAATCGGAGATGCTGTCCGCACCGTTGCCGGATGCGAACACGAAGCGGTCTGCGCCGTCATCGCCGCGCATCGTATCGTTGCCGCCGCCGCCAATGAACACGTCCGCGCCGTCGTCGCCGCGGAGTATGTCATTGCCGGCGCCGCCGTCGAGCACGTCTGCGCCATCATCGCCGCGGAGATTGTCGTTGCCCGCTCCGCCGAGCAGAGTATCAGCGCCGTCGCGGCCCCGAAGCGTGTCGTCCCCAGCGAGGCCGTCCAGGCGGTTTGCGCCGTCAGAACCGGTCAGCAGGTCATTAAACGAGCTGCCCTGCAGGTTTTCCACGCTTTTATAGCGGTCGCCAGCAGCGTCTCCGGTGTTGTGTTCTGAGTCGTGCAACGACGCTGTCACGCCCGCGTCGGCGTCGATGTAGCTGGCGGTGTCGCTGCCGGCCCCGCCAAACATCGTGTCGCCGCCTTCGCGGCCCACGAGCACATCGTCGCCGCCATTGCCGCGCAGCACGTTTGCCGCGGAATTGCCAAGCAGCGCATCGTTGCCGCCGCCGCCGGTGGCGTTCTCGATGACAACCCCCTGGGCGATGGTGAATCCACCCCAGATGTCATCGACGTACGAGATTACGCCGCCGCCAGTGGGGGTGTAATCGATGGTCGCCGCCAGGAGATCGATCCGGGCGTCACGCACGCCGTCATAGCGTATGACGTCGATGCCGCCCGTGTCCCAGATGGTTTGATAGAACGTGCCGACATCGTTGGTGTCACGGAGCTGGTAGACAGTGTTGCCGGTCGCGTACGGATTGAGGACGCCATAGCGGCGCTGCAGCGCGGCGATGTCGAAGGCGCCGAGGGTGCCGGACCAGCCATTATCGATGCCGGCGATGGTGAACGGCGACGGCCCATCGGGGTGGGTTTGCCACGCATCATTGTACGACATGACCGTGTAGACGCCTTGGTTGAGGTCGTAGATGCCCAAGGAATCGAACGGCCCCGTGACGCCGAGCATGATCTCCGAGCCGCCGCCCGTGTCGTGCGGGTGCGAGAGGCCGTGGCCGTGGCCGAACTCGTGGAGGATCACCGCGAAGGCGAAACCGCCCTGCAACAAGCTTTGCTGGAAGTTCTGCCAACCGCCGCTGTCGACGTTGAAGGCGGCGATACCTTGCTGCGTTCCAAAGGTCGGGTCCTGCGGGTACATGTAGGCGCCGTAAGGCTCGTCCTCTGTGGTTATCAGGCGGAACGTGGCCTGGGTGACGTCGGTGGTGATCTCGTAGTTCACGCCGAGGATCTTCTCGTACTCCTCGAGCGCCAGCATCACCTGGGCTTTCTCGTAATCATTCCAGCCGAGCGACACGAGCGGGGCGTTGCTGTCGCCTTGCGTTTCACCGAAGTTCTCGCCGGCGACGGCGAAATACACATAAGCCGTCTTGGTCGCATCGAACGGGACGTTGTTGGCGTTAAACCACGTGACCGAATCGAGCGGATTGAAGTCCGCCGGGTTGAGCTCTGCGGAGGTGATCGAATAACCACCGGTCCAGGGCGCCCAGGAAAACACATCGACGAAATAAGTTCCGCCTTCCTCGGCGAAGAAGTTCACGCGCGAGCTGATATCGCCCGGGAAATTGATGTCGTCGTTGAGGGCGACGATGTTGCCCGCGCTGTCGTAGATCACCACGAAGGTGTCGAGTTCACCAGGAGGGAGATCGAAGAAGAGCGAATTGTAATCGGCGCCGCCCGCGACCTCGAAACTGTAGATCATGCCGGCGGTGGCAGTGAACGAGAAGGTGTCCACCTCGCCGAAGTTCGGTCCGTAAACGACCCCGGGGCCTGCATCGATGAACCCATATTGCGTTGTGCCAAGCGCGATCGGCGCGGCGTCAGCAAAGGTGTCGCCAACGACGTCCCCTGGTGGCTGCAGCACCGCGTCGAGCGTGTACTGGCCTGTAGCGGTCGGGGAGAAACCGCCAACGCCGATGATGAAATCGCCCGTTACGGTCGCGGTGTAGGTGAACAGCGAACTTGTGCCAGCGCCGCCATCGTCGTCCGCGACTGGAAAGCCAGGGCCATATCCGCCCTCGATGAAGTTGCCGTCCGGATCGACGAGAAGCAAGATTGTGTCGACAAGCGGATCGGCGCCCGAGCCGTACACGCTGAACAAATAGGTTTGGCCGACAACGAGACTGATCCCGTAACCGTCAAGTTCGCCGTGGTCGATAACCCCGTCGATCAGCACGGTTGAAGGAACGCTGAGCGAGCCTGCAAGCGGGCCGCTAAAATTGGACAAGAGAGACGCCGTGCCGTCCTTCACCGTGTCGCCGCGCTCGGCGGTGATGGTCATGATCGGGCCGGATGGGATTTCGGGTTTGCCGAGGAAGGCGCTGATGTCGCCGCGCGCGACACTTGCGGGCGCGCTTGCGGATGCGCTGGCCGGCGCGCCAAGCCCCGCAAACGGGATATTGCTGCCGCCGATCGTCAGCGCATCGCTCGCGGCGAAGACATCGCCGCGCTCGAATTGTACAAAACGGCGTCCTTTTGATCCACTCATGCCAAACTCCCCTTGGATTGCTACGTTCGCGGCTTGCGGCGAACCTTGATCTTCGACATACTCAGCTTGAGGCGCTCGGGGGAGGCGTAACGAGACCTTTCTGCATGAATTCGCTGTTACGACTCATTGTCCCGGCGGCTGCGTTCACTACACTGGCGATAAGCGCCTGCGGCAACGTTTTACCCGCCAGAGGCGAGCGCGCCGCAGCGAGTCGGGAACAAGTCATGGTCAGGCCCAAGCCGCCCGCCCCGGATGCTGCAGCGCAACACACCGAGAGCGAAGGGGCCCAGAGCGACAGGCCCCAGAGCGAAGGGGCGGACAGCGCATGCGGAGAGCCTGTGAGCAACCTTCCTTTCTCGCGGGGAAGAGCTTTCGCGACCCTCGACGAATACCTGGCCTACCTTGAGCTACAGGGGGCGATCGATCTCCCGTGGTGGCGCCAAATCGGTCGAGGTGTTTACGAGCGCGTTGTGCGCATGCCGGAGGCCCAACGCGAAACCGCTACCCGCGAGGAATTGATGAGCCGGTTTGGATTTCGCTGTTGAACGCCGCGCAGGCGGATGCGCCAACCCTTGCGAGGCGTCGCCGCCGCTGTCTCGCCAGCGTTATTTGCCCAAGGCGGTTGCGAACAAAGGCGGGCCGTGGCACAGACCCGCGCCCAAGTCGGGGTGTAGCTCAGCCTGGTAGAGCATTAGCTTTGGGAGCTAAGGGTCGCGAGTTCGAATCCCGCCGCCCCGACCATGCTCACGTGGTTCAGCCCGGAGACATGGGTGACGGATCGTTCCTAAGACATGGGTGACACAAGCGGGCAGAACGGGCTTGTCGAGGGGCTGGACAATTGTGTTCCTGGTGGGCGGTGAGGGGATCGAACCCCCGGCCCTCTCGGTGTAAACGAGACGCTCTACCGCTGAGCTAACCGCCCGGAACCGGGCCTCATAGGCGGGCTCGCGCGCCGGCTCAACCCTGGTTGTTCCGCATCTCCGCTAGGAAGGCCGCGGCCTGGGGGCTTTCGCCGGTCTTCTCTTCGGGCACGTCGGCGCAGAAATGCACCCAGGAAATCCGGCTTTCGATGCCGAACTGGCGCTCGATGGGGGCGGCCTCGGGATCGTCGAGCGAACCGATGGTGATGTAAAAATGGGAGTCCGGGCGGTTGTAGCTGAACGAAAGCGGCGTGCCGCAATCGCGGCAATAGGCGCGCGTCGCCAGATTTGACGAGGCAAACACTGCGGGCTCCCCCTTGGTCCAGGCAAAGTCGGGCTTCGGCGCGCCAGCGAGGGCTGCGAACAATCCCCCGGTGGCGCGCTGGCACATGCGGCAATGACAGACGTGGGAGCGCTGCGGGGCGACGTAAAGGGCGTAGCGCACGGCCCCGCATTGGCAGCCGCCGGTGGCGATTGGCGCTTTGACTTCGCTCATGCCAAAACCTTACCACCGCCTGCGAGGACCATACAAACTCGAGGCCGCCGATGACAGAAACTTCAAGAACCGCCCTCACCGGCATCCGCGTGCTCGATCTCTCTCGCGTGCTCGCTGGCCCTTGGGCGACGCAAATTCTTGGCGACCTTGGCGCCGAGGTGATCAAGGTGGAAAAGCCCGGCAAGGGCGACGACACGCGCGCGTGGGGCCCGCCATTCCTTCCAAGCGACAGCGGCGCGCATGGCGACGCCGCGTATTTTCTCTGCGCCAACCGCAACAAGCGCTCTGTCACCATTGATTTTGCCAAGCCGGAAGGCGCCGAACTTGTCCGCCGGCTGGCGCCGCATTGCCAAATTCTGGTCGAGAATTTCAAGACTGGCGGTTTGAAGAAATACGGCCTCGACTACGAGAGCATCGCCAAGATCAATCCCGCCATCGTCTATTGCTCGATCACCGGCTTCGGCCAAACCGGCCCCTATTCCAAGCGCCCCGGCTACGATTACATGATCCAAGCCACGGGCGGGTTGATGAGCCTCACCGGCGAACCCGATGGCGAACCGATGAAGTCGGCGGTCGCGGTGGCGGATCTTTTCACCGGCATGTACGCTGTGACCGGCGTGCTGGCGGCGTTGCGCCATGCCGAACGCACCGGCCAAGGCCAGCACATCGATGTGTCGCTGCTGGATTGCCAAGTGGCGATGCTCGCTAATCTCGGCGCGAGCTACCTGCTCTCGGGCGAGAAGCCGCGCCGGCTCGGCAACCAGCACGCCTCCATCGCACCTTACCAAGTGCTCGCCACCGCCGATGGGCACATCGTTCTCACCATCGGCAATGACGGCCAGTTCCGCGATTTCTGCGCTGCGGCTGGTTTGGCGCTCGCCGACGATCCGCGCTTCGCCAGCAATGAGGCGCGCGTCACCCATCGCGAAGCGCTCACGCAAGCGCTAGCGCCGGCCACGCGCACGCGAACGACATCGGAATGGATCGAAGCATTGGAAAAGGCAGAGGTTCCGTGCGGGCCGATCAACACGCTCGAGCAAGTGTACGCCAACCCGCAAGTGCTCGCGCGCGGCGCGGTGGAAACTGCGCGGCGTGCTGACGGGCGCGAAGTGCGGCTGGCCGCCAATCCTTTGCGGATGAGCGGAACCCCGCCTGCCACGCATCTGCCCCCGCCTCTGCTGGGCCAGGACACCGAAGCGACGCTGAGCGAACTGTTGGGCGCGACGCCCGCCGAACTTAGCGGCTGGCGCGAGCGCGGGATCACATAAAAGCGCCGGCGGACGAGGGTCCGCCGGCGCGAGGTTTTGTTTACAGTTGCCTCTTATTGCTTGAAGCTCACGCGGAAATAGCCAAAGCGGCCCGGCACGTCGTGAACGCTTGGGTCCATGTTGTTGACGTCGCAGCTGAAGCAGCCTGGGGTGTCTTCCTCGAACATGTTGTTGACACCGAGCGCGAACTCGCCGCCGTGAGCGAATTCCGGCGCCCAGCGCACCTGAATGTCCCATGGCGAGTAGGCATCCATCTCGGTGCCGCCGTTGGCGGTTTCGATCAAGCTCGACGTATAACGATTGGTCAGCGTCGCGCCGAAGCCGGCCAACTCCCAGTTCAAGCTGGTGGTGGATTTCCATTCCGGGAAGGCCTGCGAGGGACTGCCGCGTTCGGTGCCTTCGCGCGACACCGCTGGGCTGGTGGCCCCGTCGGTGTATTCCAGCAGGTGGCTGGTGAAGGAAGCGACGCTAAACTGACCGAACGACCAATCGGGCGAGGTCCAGGAGATGTTGAAGTCCACCGCGCGAGTCTCGACGAAGCCTGCATTGGTCAGCGGGTCGTCAATCGAACGCACCGCGCCGCTAGTGGAACGGCTGATCGTCGAGCATTGCCCGGTGGTGGCGCAGAGCGTCATCACGGTGTTCGGGTCAGCTGCCTGGATAGCATCCTCGATCGAGATGTTGGCGTAATTCACTTCGAGCGTGAGAGCGTCGCTCCAGCCTTGCCCCTCCGCCCAAGTCGGGCGCCACACCGCGCCGACGTTCCAGCTCTCGCTGGTTTCCGGCTGCAGGCTCGCCGTGCCGCGAACGAAGACCGGCAATTGCGGATTGCGTTGCGAGTAGCTGCCATCCGCTGGCACGCCATTGGCGATGCAGTTGGCGACGATGGTCGGGTTGGCGATGGTTAGCAAATTGTTGCACGGATCGTTGATCGTGGCGTCGAAACGCGAGCCGCCGCCGAACAATTCGCCGATCGACGGCGCGCGGAAGCCTTGCCCCCAAGAGCCGCGGAACAACATCTCTTCAACCGGACGCCAGCGCAGCCCGCCGGAAAAGGTCGAATCCTGGCCAAAGGTCGAGTAGTCGAAGACCCGACCCGCGAGCGAGGCTTCCAGAAGGTGAATTCCTGGCTGGTCGGCCGCAATCGGGATGCGGACTTCGCCGTACAATTCATTGACGTCGTACTCGCCGCGGCCAGCACGCGCCGGAATGTCCGAGGTCAGCCCCGCCTCGGTGATCGGATCGGGGGTGAAGCTGCCTTCCACCTTGCGATACTCGTAACCGGCAGCCACGCTCAGCGCGCCCGCGGAGAGTTCGGCCAAATCGCCGGTGATATTGAAGGTGAAGTCGGTGAGCTTGGCTTCGCTGGAATTGTGCTCGGTGTAGCCGATGAAGTTCAGCATCGCCGCCGTAATCGTGTTCTCGCCGCCAAACAGATTGAGTGGGGTGCATGCGCCAGTGCACAAAGCCGCAGGGCCAAGCGCCTGCTGCACCCGGGCGACGTTGATGTCGCCAGTGAAGCTCTGCTCGGCGGTATTTTCCGCCGCGCTCAGATTCGCATCCCAATACCAATCACGCCCAAACAGAGCCCACTGCCCCGCGAGTGTGGCCGCCACATCCCAGGTCTCCACCTCTTGCTCGAAATGGCGCGGGCCTGCCTCGATCATGCGCCGACCGATGAAGGAATAGGTCGAGGGGTTCAGCGTGAAGCCGAAGGGATTGAACGGATTGGTGACGTCGATGAGCGTGTCATCGAGGATGGTGCCGTTGCCGGCGTCTTGACCCAAGAAAAGCGGCAAGGGCGCGGCTTGGTTGGCCGACTTGCGGTCGGCGTAGCTCGCCCGCACGCGGAACGAGGTGGCGTTGCTGAAATCGTGACTAAACGACCCGAACAACCCCAGGCGCTCCGATGGCGTCTGCAGGTAGTTGAACGGCGCGAAGTTGAACCGGTCCGCGGTGGTGAAATCTCGGAACGAATTGGTCGGGCTCAAGCTGCAGCTCGAAAACCCGGGATCTGCGGTCGGCACGCATGCGGCTGGATTGAAAACAGCCGGGGAGCCCGGCGTGCCGCCAAACGTCACGTCGATGTTCTCAAAACCCACCAAGCTCGGGACAATGAGGTCAATTCGTCCATTGACCGCCCCCGAGGAACATCCCCCTGCCGAGCAACTCGTGGCGTTTGGCGCGGGAAACGCAGAGAGTGGGCGATCCCCGGAGAAAACCAATTCCTGCTTCTGATAATTCGCACCAAGGACAATGTCGGTGTTCGCCGCCGGGGTGAGACCGTAGGTCAGCCCGAAATCCTGGGTCTCGCCGTCGCCTTCTTCGAAGCTGCCATATTGTCCGTAGGCCTCAAGCCCTTGCTGACTACGGCGGGTGATGATGTTGACGACGCCAGCGATGGCGTCCGAGCCGTAGATCGGCGAGGCGCTTTCCTGCAGCACTTCGATTTTCTGGATCATCGCCGAAGGGATGGTGTTGAGGTCAACCGAACCTGGAATGCCCGAGCCCGCCGTACCGCTGACCCAGCGTTGACCATCGACCAATACCAGCACACGTCGCGCGCCGAGAAAGCGCAGATCGACTTCCGCCGCGCCGGCCCCAACGCCGCCGCCGTCCGGTGGGTTTCCGAGGTTGCCGGAATTATTGTTGCGGGTGTTCAAGCCGCCGCCGGAAACCGGCAGACGCTGCAGCACGTCGGCTGTCGCGGAGAGGCCACTGCGGGCAATGTCTTCGACGCCAAGTTCAGTCACCGGCTGACGGTGCGTTAGCGGGTCAGTGCGGATGCGCGAGCCGGTGACGACGATGGTGTCCTCTTCGGCCGCATCCTGAGCGAACGCAGGGGTCGCTCCAAGGATCAACGCAGAAAGCGCGATGGCGCTCGAGAACGAACGCATAATTGTACGATTTGTCATTTTTCCCTCTCGCCTAAGTCGAGTTCTGGACCGAACCTTAACCCTAACCCGGCGGCCTTGGCGCCCCAAGCTCCGGATGCGGGTAAACGTCGCGGCCTGCTCTCTTTAGAGGCGTGGACATCGACCATTCAGAATACGCCCACGTCGACGCTCCCGCCTGCCCCTGCGCGCCAAGCTTGCGTTGGGCATCGCGCAAAACTGAGCGACCCGAGACACAGGTGA
>DPWD01000253.1:431-5222 GCA_003526465.1 Hyphomonadaceae bacterium | reverse complement strand
GGCGCGGCGGGCGGCGCTGGCGCTTGCCGGCCTTGCCGTGCTGCAGGCAATGCTGGGGGTATCGACTTTGGTTGCGGGATCGCCGGTTTTCACCAGCCTGGCGCACCAGGCGGGGGCCGTCCTGCTCTGGATCGGGACTATCGGGGTTGCGCGATTGGCATGGCGGCAACATAATACCGCCATCGTAAATGCTTGATACAAAAGAAATAAAAACGATGTCTTGACGCCGAATCGCAGCTCCCCTAAAGCCCGCGCCTTCATTTCGTCAGGACACTTCCAATGCGCACTCAATCGACGCGCTCGGCCAAGGCCTCCGAGATCACCCACGGCTGGATCGTGGTGGATGCCGCGGGCGTTGTGGTCGGCCGTTTGGCTTCCTTCATCGCGCTGCGCCTCCGCGGCAAGCATCGCGCGGATTTCACGCCTCATGCCGATACCGGCGATCATGTCGTGGTGATCAATGCCGAGAAGGTGGCGCTCACCGGCAAGAAGCTGACCGACAAAGTCTATTATCGCCACACCGGCTATCCGGGCGGCATCAAGGAGCGCGTGGCCGGCAAGGTGCTCGTGGGCAAGCACCCCGAGCGCGTGCTGGAGAAGGCGGTCGAACGCATGATGCCGAAGGAAAGCCCGCTGGCGCGCCGCCAATTGGCGAAGCTTCGTGTCTATGGCGGGCCTGAGCATCCCCATGCCGCGCAAAATCCAGTGACGATCGATTTCAAATCCAAGAACCGCAAGAATTCGAGGGTCGGCTAATGTCCATGAACGAAAGCGGCCAAGGCCTCGAATCCCTCGGCCAAATCACCGGCTCTCCAGCACCGATCGAGCAAAACGTTGCGGTGCTACATGAGCGCAAGGTCGATAAGCTCGGCCGCTCCTACGCCACCGGCAAGCGCAAGAACGCCATCGCGCGCGTGTGGGTGAAGCCCGGCAAGGGCAAGATCACCGTCAACGGCAAGGAAAGCGACGCGTATTTCGCGCGGCCCGTGCTGCGCATGATGATCAATCAGCCGTTCAAGATCACCAACCGCGAAGGCGAGTTCGACGTGTTCTGCACGGTCACCGGCTCGGGGCTTTCGGGCCAAGCCGGCGCGGTGCGCCACGGCATCTCCAAGGCGCTCTCCGATTACGAGCCGCCGTTGCGGCCGGCCTTGAAGCACGCGGGCTTCCTCACCCGCGACAGCCGCGTGGTCGAACGCAAGAAGTACGGCAAGAAAAAAGCCCGCAGAAGCTTCCAGTTCTCGAAGCGCTAGTAGCTTCAAATTCTGGTATTCAGGACGGGCGCCTCGGCAACGGAGCGCCCGTTTTGTTTAAGGAGAGAGAAGGGTGTTTTCTCCACTTGAGCCCGCGGATATCGAACGACTTGAGGCGCAGCGGCTCGTGGCTCGTGAAGCGGCGCGCGTGGTTTGCGATTTCGAGCCGTCGGTAATCGATCTGCGGACAATTCAGGCTATCGTCGATGCGCGCCTGTTCGCACCACATCAAACCTACGAACTCCAATGCCTTGGGGTCGCGCTCGGCGACGCGTTGGCTTTCGACGGTCGCTTCAATTGGGTCATTGTCACAGATGAATTCGGCCGTGATCCCACGTTGCGGTGGAAAGCCACGTCCTTGAACGTCAATGCGCTGACTATGATCTCAAAGCGCGTTGAAGCGGGCGACGAAGTGCCACTAAGCGACCTTTGGGATTGGGCATTCGAATACGGCGCCAAGGCAGACGAGCGTGAAGGGAATTAAATGGTGAAAGTCTTCATCGATGGCGAAGCGGGCACCACCGGCCTGCAAATCCGCGAGCGGCTGGAAGGCCGGCGCGACCTTGAACTCGTTTCCATCGATCCAACCAAACGCAAGGATTCCGACGAGCGCAAGCGGCTCTTGAACGGCGCCGACGTCGTGATCCTGTGCCTGCCCGACGAAGCGGCGAAGGAGGCGGTGGCGCTGATCGAGAACGAGGCGGTGAAAGTAATCGACGCTTCCACCGCTCACCGCGTCGCGCCCGGATGGACGTACGGCTTTCCGGAGATGTGCAAGGACCAGCGCGCGAAGATCGCGGCGTCAAAGCGCGTCAGCAATCCCGGCTGCTACCCGACCGGCTTTGTCGCGCTGGTTCGGCCGCTGGTGGAAGCGGGGCTTCTTCCGCGCGATTGGCCGCTCTCCGTGAACGCGGTGTCGGGCTATTCCGGCGGCGGAAAAGCGATGATCGCGGAGTTCGAGGATGAGGCCTCGCCTGCGTTTACGCGCGTTCCGTATCGTATCTACGCGATGGGGCAGAAGCACAAGCATGTGCCCGAGATGCAGAAGTACGCCGAACTTGCGCGCGCACCGGCGTTCGCGCCTAGCGTGGGGCGGTTCTACAACGGCATGATTGTAGAGGTTCCGCTGTCGCTTTCGGCGCTGCTGGCCAATCCGAAGCTTGCAGACGTGCATGCGGCGCTTGCGCGCGCTTATGAAGGCGAGCGCTTCGTCGAAGTGGCTTCGATTGAGGAGGCCTCGGCGCTGAAGACGCTCGATCCAGAGGGGTTGAACGGAACAAACAAGCTGAGGTTGTTCGTGTTTGGCCATGACGAAGAAGCGCGCCTGGTCGCGCTGCTCGACAATTTGGGCAAGGGCGCATCGGGTGCTGCGGTGCAAAACCTCAACATCATGTTGGCGTTGGATGAGGGCGCGGGACTGAGCTGAGTTGAACCCTCGCCCCCCGAGAGGGGGGAGAGGGCAGGGTGAGGGGGCTGCGCTGGCGTTCGGTGTTGTACGCGATCCAGTCGCGCGGATTGCGCTCAATCCCGCAACCTCGGCGCTCCACCCTCACCCCACCCCTCTCCCTCCCAAAGGAGGGCGAGGGAGCCGAGTGCGCACTTCTTATTCCCGCTACCCCTTCAACCGCAACTGCCCCATATAGTCGCGCTTGCCGACCATGACGCCTTTGTGGCGCAAAATGTCGTAGGCGGTGGTCGCGTGGAAATAGAAGTTCGGCAGCGAGAACGACATTAGGAAATTCTCCGCCGTGAACGGCAGCTTGAAATCCTTGAACTCGAAGCGCATGTCGCGGCCCTCATAGGCATTGATGTCGGCCGGCGTTAAAGCCTCAAGTGCTGCAAGCCCTGCGCTGACCCGCTCGCGCAAGGCCGCAAACGTGTGGGGCGGCGGGGTGAGGTCGGGCGAGAACACCCCGCCCGCGAGCGCGTTGAGTGCGCCGACGGAATGAACCACAGTCGACTTCACCTGATAGCTGAACGGGAACATGTCGTCGAACAGACGCGCGTCGATGAGTTCGGCCGACGGGATGGATGTCTCCGCGCAGTACGCCTCGGCCTTATCCAGCAAGCCCGCGACCGCGCCGAGCGTTTGACGATAGCTTGGCACGGTGATGTCGTAGAGCGAAAATGGCATGAGTTCTCCTTGTCAGTCCGCGCTTGACCGCACCTTCACATATTCCCCCGGCGCATCGCAGATCGCCTTGAGCTTGCCCTCGCCCGGAATTCGCGCGGGAACTTCGCCGCCGCAGCGTTGGCGCAGCCACGCGTCCCAATACGGCCACCACGAACCGGGATGTTCGTGCGCGAAGGCGAACCAGTCTTCCAGCGCGCCCTTTATGTTCTTGTTGGTCCAGTGCTGATATTTGTTCGCGCTGGGATGATTTATGACCCCGGCGATGTGGCCGGAGCCGGCGACCAGAAACTCCACCGGCCCGCCGAACGCCTGTGCGCTGCGAAACACCGAGAGCGCCGGAGCTATATGATCTTCCTTGGAGCTTTGCATGAAGATCGGGATGGTCACGTCCTTGAGTGAGAGCTTTTCGCCGTCGAGCGTGAGCTTGCCTTCGGCGAGCGCATTGTCGCGATAGAAGCGGCGAAGATAATAGAGATGCAGCGCCTTTGGCATGCGGGTTTGGTCGGCGTTCCAGTACAAGAGATCGAACGGCGGCGGCTGCTTGCCGATATAATAATTGTCGACCACGTAATTCCAGATCAGATCGTTCGAGCGCAGCGCGTTGAAGGTGTCGGCCATGGTCTGAGCGTCCAAGACGCCGCCATGCTCGTCCATTTTCGCTTCCAGGAATTTGATGCCAGGTTCGTCGGCGAACACCAGCAAATCGCCGGCGCACTTGAAATCGGCCTGGCTGGCGAAGAACGTGGCGCTCTGGATGCGGGTGTCGCCGTGCTTGGCCATGTGCGCGAGCGAGGCCGCCAAAAGCGTGCCGCCGACACAATACCCGACCGTGTTGATGCGCTCGGCGCCGGTCGCTTCCGCCACCGCTTGCACTGCGGCGTAGACGCCTTCGCGCATGTAATCCTCGAACGTCGCCTCTGCCATGTCCTCGCCGGGATTGACCCAGGAGACCAGAAACACGCTATGGCCCTGGTCGGTCAGCCATTTGATCATGGAGTTTTTCGGCTGCAGATCGAGGATGTAGAATTTGTTGATCCAGGGCGGAAAAATCAGCAGCGGAATTTCGTGCACTGTCTCGGTTGTCGGCGCGTACTGGATTAGCTCGAACACGCGGTTGCGGAAAATCACCTTGCCCGGCGTGGTGGCGACATTTTCGCCGACCTTGTAAGCGTCGAGATCGGTTTGCGAGATCGCCAGCGCGCCATGGCCGCGCTTCATGTCGGCGGCGAAATTCTCGACGCCCTTCACCACGCTCTCGCCGCCCGTGAGCAGAAGCTCGCGCAGCGCCGCCGGGTTGGTCATCAGGAAGTTCGAAGGCGAGGCCGCGTCCACCGCCTGCTTGATGAAGAATTGCGCCTTGCGCTTGGCTGCGTCATCGACGCCCTCGGCCTTGCCGATCAGGTC
>DPWD01000253.1:0-365 GCA_003526465.1 Hyphomonadaceae bacterium | reverse complement strand
TTTGCCGGTGAGCATGTAGCCGGCGTGGCGCTGCCAAATCTCGGCGTAGCGCTGCCACAAATGCGCGTGCGCGTCGCGCAGGGTTTCGGGCTGTTTCGCCAGGCTGGCCCATACTTCGTTGAGCGCTGGCTGCACCCCAAGGGGATCAGGCGGTTGGTTTTGCGCGTGGCCGGCCTGCTCCATGAAGGCTGTGGAGAACACCTGGTTGGCGCGTGTCATGGCGTGGGTCAGGTTGGAGGAGAGCGCCGCAAGGGTGTCGGCGGTCTGTTCCAGCATCATTTCGTTAAGCGGCGCCGGCGCGCTGGCGGGTTTAGCGGCTTCTGGCGGCCGCGCCTCGGCCTTTGGCGCAGCCAGCGGCTTGGCGG
>DPWD01000271.1:2599-2769 GCA_003526465.1 Hyphomonadaceae bacterium | reverse complement strand
TGCGTGCAGCGGAACAGGGCGATGGTCTTGCCCGTGGCTTCGTGCTTGGCTTCCGCGTCCCAGACTTGTGTCGTGCGCCCGCCATGCACGAGCCGCGCTTCGCACGCCACCGCCCCATCGCGCGCGGTGCCAAGGAAGTTCGCCTTCAGTTCGATGGTCGTGAAGCCGTT
>DPWD01000271.1:0-2518 GCA_003526465.1 Hyphomonadaceae bacterium | reverse complement strand
GCGCGCGCCTCCGTCCATTCGAGCCCCAGGAGGTCCGGCAGATGGCCCTGCTGGCGTTGGGTGAGTTGCTCTACTTCGTTCACGGGTTTCTCCGGGAGGCAGGCAGTAGGCAATAGGCAGTAGGCAATGGAGGAAGCGAACCCTATTGCCTGTTCCCTATTGCCTATTGCCGCTATCTTACGCCCATGCCCCAACGCCAAGTCAAAGCCGCAATCTTGCTGATCGGCGATGAATTGCTTTCGGGACGCACGCAGGACGTGAACCTGCAGGCGTTGGCGAAATTCCTTGCGCCCATCGGCGTGCAGGTCGCCGAGGCGCGGGTGGTGGCCGATATTCCAGAGGCGATCGTCGTCGCAGTCAACGCGTTGCGCGCCAGATACGATTACGTCTTCACCACCGGCGGCATCGGCCCCACCCATGACGACAAAACCGCCGACGCTATCGCCGCGGCGTTCGGTGTCCCAATCGATGTACGCGAGGATGCGCGCGCGATCCTGCAAGCGCATTACAAGAGCGCCTCACCCTTGAACGAAGCGCGGCTGCGCATGGCGCGCATTCCCGAAGGCGCTTCGCTCATCGCCAACCCGGTGTCGAAAGCGCCGGGTTTTCAGCTTGGCAATGTGTTCGTGATGGCCGGAGTGCCCTCGATCATGCGCGGCATGCTCGAAGATGTCGGCCATCGCCTGGAGGGCGGGGCGGTCGTGCGCACGGCGACGCTGCGCGCCAAGGGCCTGCGCGAAGGCGATATCGCGGCGGCACTCGGCGAATTGGAAGAAGCGGCGGATGGGGTGGTGACGTTCGGCTCCTATCCGTGGTTTTCCCCGCCCGACAGCTTCGGCGTGCATCTGGTCGCGCGCTCCGCCGATGCGGACGCGCTGGAGAAAGCCGCCGCCGACCTCGCGCGCTTGATTGAAAGCCGAGGCGCTGAGCCAGAGCGATCGGAATAGCCGGGTGCGCATGCCGTTCACGCAATCGCGCCCGTAACTTCAAAGTGATCGCGCTCTCGCAGGCGTGACTTTGAAATTGCCGCGGCGCGGCGAATGCTGGCGTTGCAAAGGAGGGGCGCTCCGATGGCGACGCGTTCACGGCAGACGTTTTCGATCAACACCGACCCGAACATTGTCCCGTTTATCGACGTGCTCTTGGTGCTGCTGGTGATCTTCATGGTCACCGCACCGAAGCCGACCACGGATTTGCGCGTCGATCTGCCCAGGGAAAATCCAAGCGCAGCGCCGCTCATTATCGCGACAATCGTCGAGCTGCGGCAAACGCCGGCGGGATTCAGCATTTTCCTGGGAGGACAACAGGTGGGTTTCGCAGCGCTCGCCGCCCAAGCTTTATCTCAGGCCATGATCGTGAACGACATTGACGACGCACGCCGCGCGTTATCCGGAGCGCCGGTCATTGTGCGCGCGGATCAGGACATCGCCTACGCCAATGTGGTCGCGGTGATCGAGGCGCTGCAGCATGCGCGGTTCAGGAAGGTGAGCGTCACCGCCGCGCCTGACGGCTCTGATCGCGCAAGCGTGATCGGCCTCGCGCGGGCGTGATTGGCGCGGCGCGAGAGCCCCTGAGATGCTCGCTTGAACCGGCGCGGACTAGTCGACGCCGCTTGTACAAAGGGGAGGACCGCATGGCACAAGTTCTGGCGACGCGCGCGACATCCTTGGCGGCGTCAACGCTGCTGCTCGGCGCCGCGGGACTGGCGGCGCTGACCGCCTCCACGGTGATCGAAAAATTCTCGCTGCCCGACGCCGTGCCGGTGGAGTCGATCCTTCGGGACATCGAGCCTCTCCCGGCGCAGCCGCCGCGGCGACGCCTCGATCCCATCAATGATCCTCCCTTCGAGGTTCCCTTGCCGCTGCCGTACCCCGCTATGCCCGCCGAGGCGACGCCAAGCGCCGCGGTGTTCGGGGCAGGGCCAGCAGAGGGGCCGGTCTTGATTGAGCGCCCGCGCTGGGTGCGTCGGCCGGCCGGCCTCGACCGATATTACCCCCGCCGCGCCAGGGAAGCGGGGGTGGAGGGGGTAGTGCAGCTCGATTGCCTGGTTTCTGCTGAAGGCGCGCTACGATGCGCGGTCGAGGCGGAATCTCCGGCCAATTGGGGGTTTGCGGCGGCGGCCCAGCGCATGGCGCGGGACCACCAAATGGTTCCCGCCGCCCGTGACGGGGCGCCCGTGGAGGGCCGCTATCACATGCGCATCCCGTTTCAGTTGGACTGATTGCAAAGCGCGCCCAGGCATCGCATTTTAGCCGCCTTTGGCCGGCAAGTGCGCGGCCGAGGGATTTGCGCCGGGAGTTCGTGATCATGAGAATATTGGTTTGTACAGCCCTAGCGGCGCTTACGGTTTCAAGCGCTGCGCTGGCGCAAACGCCGCCAGCAGCCGGCGCGCCGGCGCTGTCGGCCAATTGCGCCAGCCTGCAAGGGCCGCCAATCGCGCCCGACGGCGCCACCACCCCGCGACGCGACATGGAAAGAGCGATTGAAGCCTACCGGGCGTGGCAGACGAATTATAATG
>DPWD01000264.1 GCA_003526465.1 Hyphomonadaceae bacterium | reverse complement strand
GTGAAAAACCCGGCCCCCTGCCGCGATGGCGGCGGCGGGGCGGCGCCGGCCTTTTCCGTCACGGTCTTGGCCAGGGCCCGCCAGGCGGGGAAATCGTCTTCCCCGCGCCACCCGGTCAGATCGATGGACTGGTCGCCGCGGAACTGGGCCGGCAGCGGGGCGTTCTGCATGGTGGCGTGGATAAGGACGGCGCTGGAGCGTGCAAAAACCGCATCTTCTGCCAGCACGGGCTGACCGCTCGAACGCGGCGACCACAATGCAATGGCAACTTTCGCGCCCTTGATTGCACTGCGCATTTCCTCGCCCGCCGGCTTTTCGATCACCACGCTCAGCCTAGCTTGACGCAGCTTCTCGGCGAGCGCGCGCGCGGGCAACGCATCCTCGGGAGCGTGGATGATCACCACGTTAGACATCTAAGTTCCCCACTCCAGACCCCTGGCCGAACCATAACCTGCGCGCATACCGATTCCCGAAACAGCGCAGCTGGCATGATGCCCCGGATGCGGTCCTGTTGGGAAGCCTCGAAGCCAGTATCGAGACACACCTCTGGCGGGAAACCGGACGCCGGTATGCCCTTCAGCGGCGTTCTGCTAGAAGCGGCCCCATGTCGACCCTCACTGACCGCCTGGGAGAAGCAGCCGAACGCGTCCGGCTGGCGCTCGATGCGCTATTGCCCCGCCTGCAGGAACCCGAAGCGCGGCTCATCGAAGCCATGCGCTACGCAACTCTCGCCGGCGGAAAGCGCTTGCGCCCTTTTTTCACCATCGAAGCCGGACGCATGTTCGACGCTGACGACGCAGCGCTGCTGCGCACAGCGGTGGCGATCGAGTGCGTGCATTCTTATTCGCTGATCCACGATGACCTGCCCTGCATGGACGACGACGATCTGCGCCGCGGCAAGCCCACGCTGCACCGCGCCTTCGACGAAGCAACCGCGCTGCTGGCCGGGGACGCGCTGTTGACTTTTGCCTTCGAATTGCTGGCCGAGCCCGCGACCCACCCCGATCCGCAAATGCGCTGCCTGCTGATCGCGGGCCTTGCCCGCGCGGCAGGGGCAAACGGCATGGTCGCGGGACAAGCCGCCGACATGGCCGGCAACGAGATCGGCTCAGACCTCATCGCAGTCACCCGCATGAATCGCATGAAGACCGGCGCCTTGATCAATTTCGCGGTCGAGGCCGGCGCCATGATCGGGTGCGCCACCGAAACCGAGCGCACCGCGCTTTCGCGCTACGCCCACGACATCGGCCTTGCGTTTCAGATGCGCGACGATTTGTTGGATGCCGAAGGTGTTGTACGCGACACCGGCAAGGCCGTCGGCAAGGACAAGGGGCGCGGCAAGGTCAATTTCGTGACCGTGCTGGGCGCGGACGCCACCCGCGAACGCATCGGCATGCTGGCCGCGCAAGCAAAACGTCACCTCGCCCAATTCGGCCCGCGCGCGCGCATTCTCATCGATGCGGTGGATTTCGTGGTGGAGCGGCGGTTCTAGCCACTCCCCGCGCGGCGCAAGCCGCTTGCGGTCGGCATGGATTTCAGCTTGATCTGCGGCGCCATATCCGGGGGACGCCTGTATGATCATTCGCCGCACACTTCTGGGCGCAAGTTTCGCCGCTCCCGCGCTGACCGCGTGCGCGACCGCGCCGGCGCCAATCGCACAGAGCCTGCCCCTGCCCCACGATCCGCACTCCCATGCGCGGCCCGCGGAGGCGCGCGTCACCCACGTGTCGCTCGATCTCGCGACCGATTTCGAGCGGAAGGCGCTGACAGGAACCGCGACGCTTACGATCGAGGCGAGAGCCGACGCGCGCGAAATCGTGCTCGACAGCGATGGGCTAATCGTCAAATCCGTGCGCACCAATCTGGGTGAAACCAGCTTCGAGTTCGGTTCGCGCGACGAAAATTTGGGCCAAGCCCTGACCATCGCCATTGGCCCGGGCGTTTCCACGCTGGTCATCGCCTACGAGACAGCGCCCGGAGCGGGCGCGCTGCAATGGCTGGAGCCCGCGCAAACCGCGAGCGGCAAGCGCTTCCTGTTCTCACAAGGCCAAGCGATCCTCACCCGCACCTGGGTTCCCACACAAGACAGCCCCGGCATCCGCCAAACCTATGACGCGCGCATTGTCGCCCCCGAAGGTCTGAAGGCGGTGATGAGCGCGGAAATGCTGACGCCGAATGGCGAAGCGGCGGTAGGCGGGCGCGCGTTCCGCTTTCGCATGAGCAATCCGATTCCGCCTTATCTCATCGCGCTGGCGGTTGGCGACCTCTCCTTTCAGGCCATTGGCCCCCGCACTGGCGTGTATGCGGAGCCAAGCGTGATCGAGCGCGCAGCTTATGAATGCGCCGACATGGAGCGCATGCTGCGCGCGGCGGAAGCGATGTACGGGCGCTATCGCTGGGGGCGCTACGATGTGCTGGTGCTGCCGCCTTCGTTTCCATACGGCGGCATGGAGAATCCGCGCCTCACTTTCCTGACGCCGACTTTTTTGGCTGGCGACCGCAGTCTGGTTTCGCTGATCGCACACGAACTGGCGCACTCATGGTCTGGCAATCTGGTCACCAACGCGCTGTGGGCCGATAGCTGGCTCAACGAAGGCTTCACCTCCTATTTCGAGGGCCGCATTGTTGAGGCGCTGTACGGCGAGGAGAACGCCGCCATGCAATTTGCACTGGCGTGGGCCGACATCCAGAAGGCCATCGCCGCCGGCCCTCCCGACGACACGCGCCTGCATCTCACCGGACAACGCAGCGCCGACGACGGCGTCTCCGCCATCGTCTACGACAAGGGCGCGCTCTTTTTGCGCACGATGGAACGCGAACTGAGCCGGACTCGCTTCGACGCATACCTGCGCTCGTACTTCGACCGCCACGCCTTCCAGCCAATGACCACGCAATGGTTCATGGCCGACTTCCGCGACCGCGCCGTTCGCGGCGACGCCGCACTGGAAGCGCGCCTGCAACTCGATGCTTGGTGCTACGAACCGGGCCTGCCCTCCAACGCCGAAGAGCCGCGAGCGGCCGCCTTCGACCGCGTCGCCGCACAGGTCACAGCGTTCAACGCCGGCGGCCCGGCAAGCGCGATCCCCTGGGCGGACTGGGGCACGTTCGAACGCCAGCGCTTTCTGCAGATATTGCCGCGCGAACTCTCGGCGGCGCGGCTCGCCGAACTGGAAGGCGCGCTAGGTTTGAACGCGACCGGCAACGCGGAGGTGTTGTTCGACTGGCTCTCGCTCGCCATCGCCAACCGCGCAGAGGCGAGCATGCCAGCGGTCGAACACTTCCTGACCTCCCTGGGCCGCGGCAAGTTCGTGCGCCCGCTCTATCGCGCGCTCATGGGACAAGGCGAGTGGGGCCAAGCGCACGCACGCCGCATCTACGCGTTGGCGCGGGCGGGGTATCATCCGATCGTGCAAACGGCAGTCGATGGGATCGTGACGCCCGCCTGATATTTATCGCAGCCGCGCCTCTATCGTATCGGCAACACGCAGAGAATTGGCGATGCAGGTGAGTGCGGGATTCACAGCGGCGGAGGAGACGAACACGCTGGTGTCGGCAACGTAGAGATTGTCCAGATCGTGGGCCTTGCAGGATGCATCCACCACCGACGACGTCGCGTCAGCGCCCATGCGCAGCGTACCGCATTGGTGCGCGGTGCCGTAGATCGGCAGGATAGAATCCATTTGCGTGCGATTGGCGCGCAGGCAGCGGCAGGAGCGGCCCGCTCTGGTCATGGCCCTGTGGAAGCGGCGGATCAGGCGGTCGTGAGCAACCAGGTTGTTGTACCAATAATCGAGCCTGATGCCGCCATCGGCGTCGAGCCGCACGCGGTTGCGTGCTTCGGGCAAATCCTCGGTCATGATCAGAAAAGCGAGGAAACGATCACCCAGGAAACTCGCGAAGGGCCCCGGGATCATCCAGGAAGGCATGGTTTGGGAAAGCTGCCCGCGGATGACGTCGCCAGAGAGATACTCAAGCCCCTGGATATGCCCCATCGGGTAAGGAAACTTGCCGTCGGGATCGCCCCAATAGAAGTCGTTGATCGCCATGGTCTTGGGAAAGTCTGTCTCGATCTTCGGCCACGCGAAGGAGAGCGACGCTGAGGCAGTGTGGAACATGTAATTGCGGCCAACCTGGTCAGAGTAATTGGCGAGGCCGTTGGGATGATCGCCATTGGCTGAACGCAACAGCACGGCGGCCGAATTGATCGCGCCAGCCGCCAGCACCACGATATCGCCCTTCACGCGTTGAACGCCATCGCGGGTCTCGTACACCACGCCCGACACTGACTTGCCGCCCGGGACTGTCTCCAGCTTCAACACTTTGGCGCCGGTAACCAATTCGACGTTTCGGCTGCGCAAAGCGCGCGTCACCATCTTGCGGCCGTCGGATTTTGCTTGTCGCAGGCAGGGAAAACCACCGCAAGTGCGGCAGCGCACGCATGGGCTTTCGGGAATGTTCATGTCGTCGCGTTCAGCCGCGATCGGCATTTCGAAGGGCCGGAGGCCCTGCAGGGTGAGTCGGCTTTTCAGCGCTCTGATCTCAGGATCGTGCGTCATCGGCGGATGCGTATAGGGCGGGGCGTCGGCGTCGTCGGTGTGATCGGCGCCGCGTAGCCCATGCACATTCCAGAGCGCTTCGGCTTCGGTGTAATAATCGGCGAGGTCTTCGTACCGGATCGGCCATTGCGGTGAGATCATGCCGCCATGGTGGGGAGTCTCCTCGAAGTCGCGCTTGCGGAAGCGATAGAGCGCTGCGCCATAGAAGATGGTGTTGCCGCCGACCCAATAATGGATATTGGGCTGAAACGCGCGGCCTTTGCGGTCGCGCCAGGTTTCCTTCGCTTTATAGCGGTGACGAAGGAAGACCTCCTTAGGGTTCCAATTATCCGGCTCAACGGGCAAATGCTCGCCGCGCTCCAGCATGAGAATCGACTTGCCAGTCGAGGCCAGCCGCTGCGCCAGAGTGGCGCCGCCGGCGCCGGAACCAATCACCACGACTTCGTAACTTTTGTCGGGGCGCTCGGCCGCATCCATTTCACTCACCGACATAATATTTCTCCGCCGCCGCACGCGTGAGCGCGCGCATCCATGTTTCTGGTAGGAAGCGCATGAACGCCGCCGCCAGCTTTGGCGGCCCCCCGGGCACTACGATCTCATGGCCTTTCTCGTTACGCGCCCACGCTTCTTGCGCGACCTCTTCTGGGGTCTGCGAGAACCGGCGCGTCGCGCCGCCTCCTTCCATCGGGATGTTGTTGGCGGCCTGAAACTCCGTGGACACGAATCCCGGCAGCACGGCGGTGACATGCACGCCGCGAGCTTTCACTTCAGCATTCAGCGATTGCGAGAATTTGAGCAAGAAGGATTTCCCCGCCGGATAAAGCGTGTTTCCCTTCGCGCCCGAAGAAAGCGCAGCAATCGAGCTGACATTGATGATGCGGCCCCAGCTGCGCGCCAACATGTTGGGCAGAAACGCATGCGCCAACGCCGCTGGCGTCACCACGGTCAGCTCGAGAAACGCGATCTGTTCGGCGAGCGCGGTGCCGGCAAATCCCTTGGTCACAGTCGCGCCCGCATTGTTCACGAGGATATCCACGCGGGCGCCCGATGCGCTAACTTCACCAGCGAGCTTCTGCGCCGCACCGGCCTGCGATAGGTCGGCCATGAAAACGCCGGCGCGAGCGTCGCTTGCGCGCAATTCGTCCGCAAGCGCCTCCAAGCGATCGGCCCGGCGCGCGACCAGCCCGACGTCGCAACCGTTCGATACAGCAAGCCGCGCCATAGCCGCGCCAATGCCGGAAGACGCGCCGGTAATCAGCGCGTAGCGTCGCGGGTTCATGCGTTGGGGTCTCCCTCTTGCCTTGCTTACGGTTTCAAGTCCCCAAGCGTTACGCTTGACCGGCGCCCACGCCGGCTCCAAGCCAGCATCCATGAAGATTCTGATCGTCGGGTCGGGCGGGCGTGAGCATGCCTTGGGCTGGAAGCTCAAGCAGAGCCCGCTCGTTTCGGAGCTGATATCCGCGCCGGGCAATCCAGGCCTGGCCGAGCTTGGCCGCACCGTCGCGATCAAAGCTGAGGCGCCTGCCGAACTCGCGGCGTTCGCCATGCGCGAGCGTATCGATCTCGTCGTCATCGGCCCGGAGGCGGCGGCCGCGGCGGGGCTGGCTGACAGCTTGGCGAAGGTGGGCGTGCCGTGCTTTGGGCCGAGCCAGGCGGCGGCGGAACTCGAAGCCTCGAAATCCTTCATGAAGGATTTCTGCGCCCGCCACTCCATACCCACCGCCGGCTACAAAGTGTTCGACGACGCCATCCGCGCCAAGGCCTATCTCGGCGAGCGCGAGCCGCCTTTCGTGATCAAGGCCGATGGCTTGGCTGGCGGCAAGGGCGTGGTGCTGGCCGAGACGCGGCGCGAAGCCGATGCGGCGGTGGATCAGATTTTGTTCTTGAAGAAATTCGGAACCGCAGGCCAACGCATCGTCATCGAGGATTTTCTTCCCGGCGAGGAAGCAAGCTTCTTTGCGCTGTGCGACGGCGAAACCGCCGTGCCGCTGGTTGCAGCCCAAGATCACAAGCGCGCCTATGACGGCGACAAGGGCCCCAACACGGGCGGCATGGGCGCCTATTCGCCAGCGCCCGTGTTCACAGATGTTGTACGCGATCAAACTATGGAGCGCATCATCCTCCCCACGCTTCGCGGCATGAAGGCCGAGGGCCGGCCTTTCGTGGGCGTGCTGTTCGCGGGGCTGATGATTTCCGCCGACGGGCCGAAGCTGATCGAGTTCAACGTGCGCTTCGGCGATCCGGAATGTCAGACTTTGATGCGGCGCTTGAAGAGCGATCTCGCGCCCGTGCTGCTGGCGGCGGCGAAGGGCGAGCTTGCGAGCGCGCCCGCGCTGGCATGGAACGAGCGCCCGGCCGTCACGGTCGTCTACGCCGCAAAGGGCTATCCCGATGAGCCGCTGACCGGCTCAGTGATCCGCGGCGTGGACCGCGCGAGCCGCATCGAGGGCGTTGAAGTATTCCACGCCGGCACGCGGCTCGACGAAGACGGCACGCTACGCGCTGCGGGAGGCCGCGTGCTCAACATAACCGCGATTGGCGACGATTTGGGGGATGCCGTACACCGCGCCTACGCCGCAATAGCCGCCATAGACTGGCCGGGAGGATTTTGTAGGCGGGATATTGGGTGGCGGGCGTTGGAGTGGTAGCGCACTTTATGGACCGTCGGCGTCCTCACCGGCATAGTGGCGCTAGCCGGCGAGGACGCCGGCGGTCCATAAGATGCCCCCATGACCACCGCCCCCCAAGACGCCTTCTCCGGCGTCAAGCCCGTCGAAGAGCGCCACCGGCTCGATGAAGCAGCGCTTGCGCGTTGGCTGGAAGCCAATGTCGCAGGCTTCACCGGGCCCCTTACGCTGAACCAATTCAAGGGCGGGCAATCGAACCCGACTTATCAGCTGGTCACGCCCCATCAGAAATACGTGCTGCGCAAGAAGCCCGGCGGCAAGCTGCTCCCCTCCGCGCACGCGGTCGACCGCGAGTATCGCGTTATCTCCGCGCTTTGTCCCACCGGCTTTCCAGTCGCGCGCCCCTATGCGCTGTGCACCGACGACAGCGTCGCCGGCGCCATGTTCTACGTGATGGAGATGGTGGAGGGCCGCATCATCTGGGACGGCGCGATCCCGGATGCGACGCCCGAGCATCGCCGCGCCGTATACGAACACAAGATCGCCACGCTGGCCAAGCTGCACACAACCGATTACGCCGCGATTGGCCTCGCCGATTACGGCAAGCCTGGCAATTATTTCGCGCGCCAGATCGACCGCTGGACCAAGCAATACAAGTTGAGCGAGACCGAAACCATCGACGAGATGAACCAGCTGATGCAATGGCTGCCCGCCACCATTCCACCGGGCGAGACCACCTCCATCGTTCACGGCGACTATCGCCTCGACAATATGGTACTGCACCCCAGCGAACCGCGCGTGATCGCGGTTTTGGATTGGGAGCTCTCCACGCTCGGCGATCCGCTGGCGGATTTCACCTATTATCTGATGAATTGGGTGCTGCCGCGCGATGCGCGCTCATCGCTCAATGGCGTGGACCTGAAGCCGCTCGGCATTCCCGAGCGCGACGAGGTGGTCGCGCTCTATTGCAAGCACACGGGACGCGAGGCCATCCCCGCGCTCGATTGGTACTTCGCCTACAACGCCTTCCGCCTCGCTTGCATCCTGCAAGGCATCGCCGGGCGCGTGCGCGACGGCACGGCGGCAAGCGCGCATGCGCTTGAGATGATCAAACGCATCAGACCCCTCTCGCAGGGCGCGTTTGGGTTTGCGAAGAAGGCAGGGATGTGACTAGGCCGTACTTGGAATGACCGAGGGGAAGATAACAATGAGGCTCATTGCATTCGCGGGCGCGCTGTCGGCGCTGTTGTTCGCAAGCACATCGAGTTTGGCGCAAGAAGCGCCACAGGCCACGACCATTATCCACGCCGGGCGTTTGCTCGCCGATCCAGCGAGCGGGCGCGTACTTGCCGAGCAATCCATTCTGGTCGGCGCCGACGGGCGCGTGCTCGGCATCGAGGCGGGCTATGTCGAGCGGCAGGGCGCGGCGATCGTAGACCAACGCAATCGCTTCGTGCTGCCAGGCTTGATCGACAGCCACGTCCATCTCACCCACGAACTCGGGCCGAACCAATTCATCGAAGACGTGACGCTCACCGCCTCCGACGCCGCCATACGCGGCGCCGAGAATGCGCGCAAGACGCTGCTGGCGGGCTTCACCACCGTGGCCGATCTCGGCGCGCCGAACGATGCCATCTTCGCGCTGCGCCGCGCCATCGCCGAAAACCGAGTGCCGGGTCCGCGCATCGTCGCCT
>DPWD01000215.1 GCA_003526465.1 Hyphomonadaceae bacterium | reverse complement strand
GTGAACTCGGCAGGCCGTTTCCATCCGATCCGAAAGAGCAGCTCTGGGGCGCGATTGGCGCTGTGTTCGCGAGCTGGATGAACGATCGCGCCGTCTTCTATCGCAAGCACAACAATATTCCCGAAAGCTGGGGCACGGCCGTCAACGTGCAGGCCATGGTGTTCGGCAATATGGGCGAGACCTCCGCGACCGGTGTTGCCTTCACCCGCGATCCCTCCACCGGGGAAAAGAAATTCTACGGCGAGTTCCTGATCAATGCGCAGGGCGAAGACGTCGTCGCCGGCATCCGCACGCCGCGCGCGCTGACCAAAGCGGCGCGGCTTGAAATGCGCGAGCAGGGCCTATCGCTCGAAGAAGCGATGCCCGAGGTGTTCGCGGAATTGGTGGCGGTCTACCAGAAACTCGAGGCGCATTATCGCGACATGCAGGACCTCGAATTCACGGTCGAGCGCGGCAAACTCTACATGCTGCAGACCCGCAACGGCAAACGCACGGCGAAGGCCGCGCTCAAGATCGCCGTCGATATGGCCGGCGAAGGGCTGATCACCCGGGACGAAGCGGTGCTGCGTGTCGACGCTGGCGCGCTCGACCAATTGCTGCATCCCACTATCGCCGAGGGCTACACGCGCGACCTGATCTGCAAGGGGCTGCCTGCTTCGCCGGGCGCTGCGGTCGGGGTCGTTGTGTTCGAGTCCGAAGAGGCCGAGCGGCTCGCCGCCGACAATGTCGCGGTCATTCTTGTGCGCGAGGAAACCAGCCCCGAAGACATTCACGGCATGCACGCGGCCAAAGCGATCGTCACCGCGCGCGGAGGCATGACCAGTCACGCGGCGGTGGTCGCGCGCGGCATGGGGCGGCCTTGCGTGTCCGGCGCGGGCGATATCCGTATCGACGCCAAGGCAGGCGAGTTCCGGGCGCTTGGGCGCATCGTCAAGCTCGGCGACACCATCACCGTGGATGGCTCGTCCGGCGAGGTGCTCGCCGGCGCCGCAAAAATGACGGAGCCGGAGCTCACTGGCGATTTCGGCGCGCTGATGGAATGGGCCGATGGCGCGCGGCGCATGAAAGTACGCGCCAATGCGGAGACGCCGGCGGATGCAGCCACCGCCGTGAAATTCGGCGCCGAGGGCATTGGCCTCTGCCGCACCGAGCACATGTTCTTCGACGCCGAACGCATCGCCGCCGTGCGCGAGATGATCCTGGCCGATAAAGAGCACGCGCGCATTGCCGCGCTGGACAAGCTGTTCCCCCACCAGCGCCGTGATTTCGCGGCGATCTTCAAGGTGATGGGCGCGCGGCCGGTGACGATCCGTTTTCTCGACCCGCCGCTGCATGAGTTCCTGCCGCATACGGAAGAAGATTGCGCCGATGTCGCGAAAGCCACGGGGCTAGATGCGAAAGCGCTGCTGGCGCGTTCGAGGGAACTAGCCGAAAGCAATCCGATGCTCGGCTTCCGCGGCTGCCGGCTGGCGATCGTCTACCCCGAGATTTACGACATGCAGGCGCGGGCGGTGTTCGAAGCGGCGTGCGATATCGCGGAAGCCGGCGATGCGCCGATCCCCGAGATCATGATCCCGTTCGTGATCGCGAAAAAGGAACTCGATTTGTTGCGGGCCCGCGTCGATGCAGTGGCGGGCGAAGTGTTCGCCAGGCGCGGCCGGCGCATCGAGTACCTTGTAGGCACCATGATCGAACTGCCGCGCGCCGCACTCAAAGCTGGCGAGATCGCCGAAAGCGCCGACTTCTTCTCTTTCGGCACCAACGACCTCACCCAAACCGCGATGGGTCTCTCGCGCGACGATGCCGGCAAGTTCCTGGGGACTTATGTCGAGCGTGGCGTGCTGGAGCGCGATCCGTTTGTTTCCGTCGATACTGGCGGCGTTGGTGAATTGGTGATGCTGGCGTGTGAGCGGGGCCGCCAAGCGCGCGCGGGGCTCAAGCTCGGGATCTGCGGCGAGCACGGGGGCGACCCGGAATCGATTGCCTTCTTCGAGCAAGCGGGGCTCGACTATGTTTCCTGCTCCCCGTTTCGGGCGCCGATTGCGAGGCTGGCGGCGGCCCAGGCGGCGCTTTCACGCCGAAAACGATAGTTAACAAATCGTAACCAACTTCGACCCCGCCGTGTTGCAGCGCAGCAACATTCGCGCGTCGAGCGAGTTGGCACGGGGCTCGCAAGGCCTTGTTCCTAAAGGCCGAGGCGGGATTCGTGCCGCCCAACCGGAAGGCGCGATTCCCCCTTGTGGATGGCCCAAAGTCTTCGGGAGCGGAGAGTATGAACAAAAAGTCAATCGCCCGCGGGAAGAGAGGCATGTATCCCCCGCGAGTCCTAATAGAGGATGTTGCTAGAGCGAAACTATTTGCGGCGGGTCAACATTAACTGATGATTGACTGTGCCAAATCTGTGGGGCTTTAAGCGAGGATTAATGGATTTGTCGTTGTTCTGGCGTCGACTGACTATCTTTGCGGGCGAGATTCGGACCCAGGTGATGGTGGAGATCGAGCGTAATCCTATGGCGGTGCGCCAAGGCGCGGCGACGATCGTCTGCCTTGCGGCGGCCGCTGTCGCCATGCCGGTGATTTCCTATCGCGCCGCCGAGCAGCGCGACGGGGCTGAATGGGCGGCGACCTCCACGGCGTTTCGCACCGCGCTGGAACAGCAATTAGTGGCGGCTGGAGAACCAAACGCCCGCGTTGAGCTGACCACGTTCCGCGGCAAGGACGGTTTGCGCGCCCGCGGCGGTGCGACCTTGTTTGAAAGCGCGGATGCGCGCGCGATGATGGTCCAGGCGGTCCTGAGGGGGCCAAGCGCCCTGGGCGAGCAGGCCCAAACGCCGCGCGCCCCCGCCGTCAATCAGCGCGAACACGATTGCTTGGCGCAAACCATTTACTACGAAGCGCGCGGCGAGACCCAGCGCGGCCAGCTTGCCGTTGCCGAAGTGGTCATGAACCGGGTGCGCTCGCCTCACTATCCCAATTCGATCTGCAGCGTGGTCTATCAAGGCCACGAGCGGGCGACCGGGTGTCAGTTTACCTTCACCTGTGACGGCTCGTTGAACCATCGCCCGCGCGGCCGGGCTTGGGACCGCGCCAAGCGCCTCGCGACCGCCGTGATGCTGGGTTACACCCGCCCCATCACCCAGCGCGCCACCCATTATCACACCACCGCGATCAACCCGGTCTGGTCGGCGGGGCTAGTGGAGACCACCAAGGTCGATAGCCACGTGTTCTACCGCTTCCCGAGCGGCGCCGAGCGCGCGACCTATCGCGAGGCCTTGGCGCGTCGCCGCGCTCTGGGCGGCAGGCGTCAAGAG
>DPWD01000137.1 GCA_003526465.1 Hyphomonadaceae bacterium | reverse complement strand
TGGCGCCAACGCGCCGCGCGAAGAGGTCGCGGAAGCCGTGGCGCTGCTGCGCTGGCTCGCCGCCGACAAGTTCACCTTCCTCGGCTCTCGCGACTACGATTACGCGCGCGACGCCTCGGGCGCGTTCAAGGCCGACGAGCCCGAGATATTGCCCCAAACCTGCCTCGGCGTGCTTCGCGACACCGAGCTTTACGTGCTGCGCACCTCGGCCGAGCCGATGAAGCTGACGCCGGAGCTGAAGCGCCTAATGGCGGAGCCCGCGCCACTGATCGTGGCGAAATCCACCATCCGCGCGCGCGTGCACCGGCGCGCCACCGCCGATTATGTCAGCGTCAAACGCTACAACTCAAGGGGCGAAGCCGTCGGCGAAGTGCGTTTCGTCGGCCTGTTCACCAGCGAGAGCTTTACCGAGCCCACGCGAAACATTCCGATGCTGCGGCGCAAGGCCGACTGGGTGATGGACCAGGCCGGTTTCCCCGCCGGCGGGCACAATGCCAAGACGCTGCGCAAGATCATCGAATATTATCCGCGCGAGGAACTCTGGCAGATGTCGCGCGAGGAACTGCTGCAGATCTCGCGCGGTGTCCTGCACCTGCTCGACCGCCCGCGCCCGCGCGTGTTCACCCGGCGCGACCGCTACAATCGCTTTGTCACCGCGCTCGCCTACGTGCCGAAGGAGCGGTTCAATTCCGAGCTGCGCGTGCGCATTGGCGACCGCATCGCGCAAGCTTATGGCGGCGCGGTCGAGAGCTTTCAGCCGCAATTGGGCGAGGGGCAGCTGGCCCGCGTTCTGTTCATGGTCGGCGATATCGACAAGTCGCGGCCGGAACCCGATCCGAGCGCGCTCGACGCTGAAATCGCCGCGCTGACCCGCACGTGGGAAGATTCTTTCACTCACGCGTTGATGCGTTCGGACCGTTTCGACGCCGCCGCTCGCGACCAGACGCAGAGCCGCTTCGGCGAAGCCTTCACCGCCGCCTATCGCGAACGCTACAGCGCCGAGGAAGCTTTGATCGACGTCGCCGAGATCATGTCGGCGCGCGACGACGAGGTCATTCGCGCGCGCGCCTATCGCGAGCCCGGCGACGCCGAGAATATCATGCGCTGCAAATTCTACGCGCGTGGCGACGTGCTGGCGCTCTCGGCGACCGTGCCGATCCTCGAAAACCTCGGGCTTTTCGTGGATTCAGAGGTAAATTTCGAACTGCAATTGAAAGCGGGGCCGCTCAACCCGGCGCAGCGCATTTTCGTGCATGACATCGAAACCCGCTCCGCCGATGGCAAGCCGATCGACCTCGCCAAGGCCGCGGGCAAGTTCGAAGCCGCGTTCGCCGCGATCTGGACCGGCAGGGCCGAGAATGACGGCTTTAACCGCCTCATCTTGGCATTGCCCTGCACATGGCGGGAAGCCGCTTTGGTGCGCGCGTTGGCGCGCTACCGCCAGCAAACCGGGCTCGATCCGACGCAAGCCGCGCAAGAACATGCGCTCGGCGCTCATCCGAAGATCGCGTCGCTGCTTCTGGCGCTGTTCCGCGCGCGCTTCGATCCGAACCTGCCCGAAAGCATGGAGACGCGCCGCATCCGCTCGGGGCGGCTCGAGTTCATGCTCGAAGCGGCTTTGAACGAAGTCGTGAGCCTCGATGACGACCGCGCGCTGCGCCGGCTCTATCAACTGGTCACCGCGATCCGGCGCACCAATTATTATCAGCCGAGCGCGGACGGCGCGGCCAAGCCGTACATGTCGTTCAAGATCGATTCCAATGCGGTGAAGGATTTACCCGCGCCAAAGCCGTACCGTGAGATCTGGGTGGCTTCGCCGGTGGTGGAGGGCGTGCATTTGCGCTTCGGCCCAGTGGCGCGCGGGGGTCTGCGCTGGAGCGACCGGCGCGACGATTTCCGCACCGAGGTGCTCGATCTGGTCAAGGCGCAGCAGGTGAAAAACGCCATCATCGTGCCGGTGGGCGCAAAGGGCGGCTTCTTTCCCAAGCGCCTGCCGCCGCGCGGCGCGCCCGGTTTTCAGGAAGCTGGCATCGAGGCGTACAAGACATTCCTGCGCGGGCTCTTGGACATCACCGACAATATCGTCGGCGATGGCGTCAAGGCGCCGACCAACGTAGTGCGCTGGGACGATGACGACGCCTATCTCGTCGTCGCCGCCGACAAGGGCACCGCCACGTTTTCCGATATCGCCAATGGCATATCCGCGGAGTATGGCCATTGGCTGGGCGATGCGTTCGCGAGCGGCGGCTCGGTCGGCTACGATCACAAGGCCATGGGCATCACCGCCAAGGGCGCGTGGGAAGCGGTCAAGCGTCACTTCCGCGAAATCGGCAAGAATATCCAGGAGCAGGAGTTCACAATCATCGGCGTTGGAGATATGTCCGGCGACGTGTTCGGCAACGGCATGCTGCTCTCGCGCAAGATTCGCCTGCTGGCCGCGTTCGATCACCGCGACATTTTCATCGATCCCAACCCGGAAGATTGCGAAGCGGCCTGGATCGAGCGCAAGCGCTTGTTCGATACGCCGCGCACCTCCTGGGCCGATTACGACAAGAAGCTGATCTCCAAGGGTGGCGGCGTGTTCTCGCGCAGCCTCAAGGCGATCGATCTGTCGCCCGAGATTGTGGCTCTCACCGGGCTCGACAAGCCGCAGGTCACGCCAAGCGAACTGATGAGCGCTCTGCTCAAGAGCCCATGCGAATTGCTGTGGTTCGGCGGCATCGGCGGCTACATCAAGGCGCGCGGCGAATCCCACGCCGATGTCGGCGACAAGGCCAATGACGGCTTGCGCGTCGATGCCGAGGAACTGCGCGCACAGGTGATCGGGGAGGGCGCCAATCTCGGCGTCACCCAGAAAGGGCGCATCGCCTTCGCCCGCAATGGCGGGCGCATCAACACCGACGCCATCGACAATTCCGCCGGCGTCGACACCTCCGACCATGAGGTCAACATCAAGATTCTGCTGGGCGATGTCATTCGCGGCGGCGCCTTGAAGGCGGAAGGGCGCGACAAGCTGCTCGCTTCGATGACCGACGATGTCGGCGCGCTCGTGCTCGCTAACAATTACCATCAGACTGGGGCGCTTTCGCTGGCGCAGGTCAGCGCTGTTGCCGACCTCGACAGTCACGAGCGATTCATCCGACGCCTGGAAGCGGCGGGGAAATTGTCGCGCGGCGTCGAGGGGCTGCCTTCGAGCGCTGAGATCGCGGCGCTGCGCGCGGCGGGCCATGGGCTCACGCGCCCGGAACTCGCCAAGCTGGTCGCCTACGCCAAGATCGACCTGTTCGACGCGCTGGTAGCTTCGCATGCGCCTGACGATCACGCCTTCGCCGAACCGTTGAAGCGATATTTTCCCGAAGCGCTCTGGAAGTTCGAAACGCAAATGGGGGCCCACAGGCTGCGGCGCGAAATCATCGCCACCCAGCTTGCCGGCGATGTCGTCAATCGCTGCGGACCTTCGTTTGTCGACCGCATCCGCGCCATCTCGCGTGCGGGCGCCGTGACCATTGCTTGTTCCTTCGAGGCGGCGCGGCGCATTTTCGATCTCGAGGCGCTGGCTGAGCGCATCAATGCACTCGACAACAAGGTCCCCGCGGCGGCGCAGCTTGCGCTGCAGCAGCGGGTTGGCGGCGCGCTGCGTCGGGCGACCACGTATTTGGCCCGCAATGGCGGCTTCGATCGCGACAAGCCGGCGGGCGTTCTCGACGTTGTGAAGCTCTACCGCGATCCGGTCGAAGCGCAGCGCGCGACCCTGCTCGAAGATCTGAGCGCGATTGAGCGGCAACGCGTCGATGTGCGGCTCAAAGCCTTGCTCGATCTGGGTGCGCCCGAAGCGCTCGCGCGCGAAGCGGCGCTGCTCCTGCCGCTGACGCTTTCGCTCGATGTCGCCGACCTTGCGCGCCGCACGCATTGGCCGGTGAATGCGGCCTCGATGCTGCACACAATCGTCGGCGCGGAGTTCGGGCTGGATGCGCTGCGCGACGCCGCCACCGCGCTGCGGCTTGAGCAGCATTGGGACCGCTTGGTTATCCGCCGCACGGCGGAGGATTTCGGTGAAATGCAGCTGAAGCTGGCGGAAGCTGCAGCAAGAGCCATCGGAACCGCGCGGGGTGACTACGCAGAGATCATCGCGGCGACCAAGACCTGGATCGCTTCGCTCGGCCAACCCGCGCAGCGCACGCGCGCCGCCTACGAAGAACTCAGCGCCCAGGGGCAATGGAGCTTCGCCAAGCTCATGCTGGTGGCGGCCGAGTTCAACGCGCTCGCGGCGGCGGTGCGGTGAAACTACGCGCCGCCGGCGTCCCGCCGGGATTTTTGTGTCCTTGGTGGAAGCGTTGTGCCTTCGTGTTTGAACACAAAGGCCCCAAGACCGCACGAAGTGCACAAAGAAAGCCGCGACGAGGACGCCGGCGGCCCATATGGCTCGCGCTGTTCGTGCTATGCGCAACCATTATGCCCGCGCGCGCGGAAACACTGGATCAACGCATCGCGCTGCTGGCGCCGCATTTCGCGGTGACGCAGCCCGCGGGGGATGGACCGTTCCCGGTGTTGATCATGCTGCACGGGTGCGGGGGCCCGCGGCCGTTCACCGGGCCGATGACGAAAGTCGCGGTGAGCGCGGGCGCGGCGGTGGTCAATGTCGATTCGTTCGCGCCGCGCGGCATCAGCC
>DPWD01000186.1:432-4327 GCA_003526465.1 Hyphomonadaceae bacterium | reverse complement strand
CGGCGCTAAGGTCGAGGCCGAGACTTCGGTCGACGAGAGCCTGATCGGGGGTTTCATCGTCCGCGTCGGCTCGCGCCAATTCGACGCCTCCATCAAAGCCAAGCTGGACGCTCTGCGTCTGCAACTGAAATCCGCCTAAGGGGAGCCGAAGAAAATGGACGTTCGCGCCGCAGAAATTTCCGCAATNNGCAGAGATCTCCTCGATCCTCAAGGACCAGATCAAGAATTTCGGCAAGGAAGCGCAGGTTTCGGAGATCGGGCAGGTGCTGTCGGTGGGCGACGGCATCGCGCGCGTCTACGGCCTCGACAACGTGCAGGCCGGCGAGATGGTGGAGTTCCCGGGCGGCGTCAAAGGCATGGCGCTCAACCTCGAGCGCGACAATGTCGGCGTCGTCATTTTCGGCGAAGACCGCGGCCTGAAGGAAGGCGACACGGTCAAAAGGCTGGGCGAGATCGTCGACGTGCCGGTGGGCAAGGGCCTGCTCGGGCGCGTGGTCAATCCGCTTGGCGAACCGATCGACGGCAAAGGGCCGATCAAGGCAGCCGAGCGGCGCACCGTGGACGTGAAGGCGCCGGGCATCATTCCGCGCAAGTCCGTGCACGAGCCGATGCAGACCGGCATCAAGGCCATCGACGCGCTAATCCCGATCGGGCGCGGCCAGCGCGAATTGATCATCGGCGATAGGCAAACGGGAAAGACCGCCGTCGCCATCGACACCATCCTCTACCAACGCGAAGCGCACGACCGCAACGCGCCGGAGAGCGAGAAGCTTTACTGCATCTATGTCGTCATCGGCCAGAAGCGCTCGACCGTGGCGCAGCTTGTGAAGACTCTCGAAGACAAGGGCGCGCTGGGTTATTCCATTATCGTCGCGGCCACCGCCTCCGAGCCGGCGCCGCTGCAATTCCTGGCGCCGTTCGCCGGCTGCGCCATGGGCGAGTATTTCCGCGACAACGGCATGCACGCGCTGATCATCTATGACGACTTGTCCAAACAGGCGGTCGCCTACCGGCAAATGTCGCTGCTGTTGCGCCGCCCGCCGGGCCGGGAAGCCTATCCGGGCGACGTGTTCTATCTGCACTCGCGCCTGCTGGAGCGCGCGGCGAAACTAAACGAGGACAATGGCGGTGGCTCGCTGACGGCGCTGCCGATCATCGAGACGCAAGCCAACGACGTCTCGGCCTACATCCCAACCAACGTGATCTCGATCACCGACGGCCAGATCTTCCTGGAAACCGATCTGTTCTATCAAGGCATCCGACCCGCTTTGAACGTCGGCATCTCGGTGTCGCGCGTCGGCGGCAATGCCCAGATCAAGGCGATGAAGCAAGTGGCCGGGCCGCTCAAAGGCGAACTCGCGCAATACCGTGAAATGGCGGCGTTTGCGAAGTTCGGCTCCGACCTCGACGCGGCCACGCAGCGTCTCTTGAACCGCGGTGCGCGCCTCACGGAGCTCCTGAAGCAGCCGCAATTCTCGCCGAGCCCGGTCGAAGAACAGGTGGTGCTGATCTACGCCGGCACCCGCGGTTACTTGGACAAGGTCGATGTCGGCGCGGTGGGCCGTTACGAAAAAGAGCTGACCTCCTGGATGCGCACGAAGAAGGCAGACATCCTCTCCGAAATCCGCACCAAGCAGGAACTCGACAAGGCCGGCGTGATCGAAGGCAAAATCAAGGCGGCGCTCGAAGAATTCGGCGCGAGCTTCGCGTGATGAAGTGTCCGCCAGTCACGCGTCCCCTCCCCCCTTGCGGGGGAGGGGCAGGGGAGGGGGGGCGCTCCGACGCTCAGGCGCCTGATGTGATTGCGCGCCCCCCACCCCGGTCGCTGCGCGACCGACCCTCCCCGCAAGGGGGAGGGTGTGGAGCTTCGCCATGCCCAGCTTAAAAGAATTCCGCAATCGCATCGCCAGCGTGAAGTCCACGCAGAAGATCACCAAGGCGATGCAGATGGTGGCCGCGGCCAAGCTGAAGCGCGCGCAAAGTTCGGCCGAGGCGGCGCGCCCCTATGCGGAGCGCATGTCGCGGGTGATCGCCAACCTTGCTTCCGCGGTGTCGGGCGAAAGCGCGCCGGCCTTGCTGCGCGGGACGGGCCGCAATCAGGTGCATCTGCTCGTAGTGATGACGAGCGAGCGCGGCCTTTGCGGCGGCTTCAACACCCAGATCGTGCGGCTCGCGCGCGAAAGAATCAACGAGTTGGAGCGCGCCGGCAAAACAGTGAAGATTCTCGCTGTCGGTAAGAAGGGCCGCGATCAGCTGAAGCGCCTGCATGAATCGAAAATCATCAAGTATGTAGACCTTTCCGGCTTCCGGAGCCTCGGCGCCGACGCCGCGCTGATCGTTGGCGACGAAGTGCGCGCACTCTACGAGGCTGGCCAGTTCGATGTGGCGAGCCTCTTCTTTTCGCGCTTCCGCTCGGTGATGAACCAGACGCCCACGGCGCTCCAACTTATACCCGCGCGCGCCCCCGAGGGGGTGAACCCGCCCGATCTCAAGGGCGCGGTCTACGAATACGAGCCCAACGAGGAAGAGATCCTCGAAGCGCTGCTACCGCGCTACCTCAATGGCCAGATCCTGCAGGCGCTCTTAGAGAACCAGGCCGGCTTCTACGGCGCGCAAATGAGCGCCATGGATTCAGCAACCCGCAATGCTGGCGATCTGATCCGCAAGCTGACGCTCCGCTACAATCGCCAGCGCCAGGCCAACATCACCAAGGAGCTGATCGAAATCATCTCCGGGGCTGAGGCGTTGTAATGAGCATATCAAGTAATCCGAAGGACGAGAGACGATGAGCAAATCCAACAATGGCCGCGTGGTGCAGGTGATCGGCGCCGTTGTCGATGTCGAGTTCGACGGACCGCTGCCGGATATTTACAACGCGCTCGAAACCACCAATCGCGGCAACCGCCTGGTGCTCGAAGTGGCGACGCATCTGGGCGAGAGCACCGTGCGCACCATCGCCATGGACGCAACCGACGGCTTAGTGCGCGGCCAGCAGGTCAACGATACTGGCGGGCCGATCTCAATGCCGGTGGGCGAAGAGACGCTCGGGCGCATCCTCAACGTGATCGGCGAGCCAGTCGACGACGGCCCGCCGGTAAAGAGTGCGACGCGGCGTGCAATCCACCAATTAGCCCCGGCATTTGTCGATCAAAAGCCGGTGCCGGAAATCCTCGCCACCGGCATCAAGGTCGTCGATCTGCTCTGCCCCTATTCCAAGGGCGGCAAGATCGGACTCTTTGGCGGCGCCGGCGTCGGCAAGCGCACGCGCGAGGGCAACGACCTCTATCACGAGATGATCGAGTCCGGCGTCAACAAGCATGGCGGCGGGCAAGGCTCGCGTTGTGCGTTGGTGTTCGGACAAATGAACGAACCGCCTGGCGCGCGCGCGCGTGTGGCGCTCTCCGGCCTCACCATCGCCGAGCATTTCCGCGATCAGGGCAAGGACATCCTGTTCTTCGTCGATAACGTGTTCCGCTTCACCCAGGCCGGCTCGGAAGTGTCGGCGCTTCTGGGCCGCATCCCCTCCGCCGTTGGCTATCAGCCGACGCTGGCGACCGAAATGGGCCAGATGCAGGAACGCATCACCTCCACCACGAAAGGTTCCATCACTTCGGTGCAGGCCATCTACGTTCCGGCCGACGACCTCACCGACCCTGCACCCGCCACCTCGTTCGCGCACCTGGACGCCACCACCGTGCTGTCGCGCGATATCGCCGCCAAGGGCATTTATCCGGCGGTGGATCCGCTCGACTCGACCTCGCGNNGGCATCTACCCGGCCGTCGACCCACTCGATTCCACCTCGCGGATCCTCGATCCCAACGTCGTCGGCCAGGAACATTACGAGGTCGCGCGCCGCGTCCAGGAGACCCTGCAGCGCTACAAGGCGTTGCAGGA
>DPWD01000186.1:0-281 GCA_003526465.1 Hyphomonadaceae bacterium | reverse complement strand
AGCCCGCCTTCTACATGGTCGGCTCCATCGAGGAGGCCATCGCCAAAGCGCAACGGCTGGCGGCGGAAGCAGCCTAGACGGCGCCGTGAGGTTGACAGGATGGACGCGGGCACCTTGAGTTACCGCAGTTGGCGGCTGGAGGAGCGACGCCAGGGAGGAACAGGACAATGTGGTTTGTAGAAAAGCTCGGACCGCAGCCGAATGCAGCCGCGCCGCGGCCGAACGGGGCGCCGAAAGCAGCGCCTCCGGCTTCAACGCCCCAGGCCGCAGCGCCTCGGAGC
>DPWD01000396.1 GCA_003526465.1 Hyphomonadaceae bacterium | reverse complement strand
GTCGCGCATCAATCGCTTAGTCAGGCGCAACGCCTCGGCAGGCTTTTTCGACAGCGCTTGCGCTGCGGCGCGCGCGCGCGCTTCGACTTCCGCCGCCGGCAGCGCTGCATTGGCGATCCCAACGGCGAGGGCGCCCGCCCCGATCACCGGCTCGCCCAAACCGAGCATTGCGAACGCGCGCGCGTGTCCCATCCGCGCCGGCATGGTGAGGCTCGATGCATTCTCCGGCACGACGCCGAGATCGATGAATGGTGTGGTCAGCTTGGCGGTCTCGGCTATGTAAACGAGGTCGCAGTGGAACAGCATGGTGACACCCACGCCGACGGCGTGGCCCTGCACCGCCGCCACCAACGGCTTCTCGGCGCGGATGCACGCTTCCAAGAAGCGCCCCACATGACGCGGGCCGTCGCCGGCCTGTCCGGTCGCAATGGCGGCAAAGTCGAGAATGTCATTCCCGGCGGTGAAGTAGTCGCCGGCTGCCGTGAACAGGATTGCGCGCACTTCAGCGTCATCGGCCGCGGCGAAAATGGCGTCGGCGAGCGCGCCGTACATCGCGTTGGTGACGGCGTTCTTCTTCTCTGGGCGATTGAAGCGCAGTTCGAGCACGCCGGCCTCGCAGCCGATCAATATGTGTTCGCTCATGAGGCCCTCATGTTCCGCTCGATTCACCCAACGCCTGCAGCACCCAAGCGAGATCGGCTTCAGCTCTGACGCGTTCGTCAGCAAACCTCGGCCTTCGATAGATTTCGAGCGCCGATCGGATTGCGGCGACCGCCTCGGCGAGATTGGCGCGATCCCCGCCCTCCGCCAAAAGCATCAGCGCATGCGCGTTCGTCATGTGCAGCGCGGCCCACAAATCGGGTTGCTGCGCTCGCGGGGTCACCGCAATGGCCGCACGGCTTATCTCCGCCGCCTCGCGCGCGTAAGCCACTCCCCCGCGGCGCGCTCGCACATTGAGTGCGCCGGCGATCTGCAGTTGCGCTCCGGCCCACCGCACCCGTGTGCCGTCACTGTCATATTGCGCCGCCGCCGCGCGCCCGGCTTCGATGGAGTCCGCAAGCGCGAGATCGTCGCCGCCGGCGCCGATCACGAACAACGCCGAAGACAGCGCGTAGTTGAGCTGCGCGACACGTCGCTGGTGCGCGCTGTTGCGCATTGCCAAACGTTCGTGGATGTCGTCGACCACGTCGCAAATCTCGACGATGCGCCGGTCGTCCGCCGCCGCCTCTTTGCAGGCCGGGTATCGTTCGGCTGCCGGCGCCCAGGTCTGAGCGAGCGCTGGCGCGGCAAACCCATAGACCGCCAGCCCAATCAAACCCGCCCTCATGCATCTGACCATGAAGCACCCCTGATCTGGATGTAGCTTTCGCTCATGCAAGCACTCAGGTCTTGAGCCGATAACCGGTGGAAAATATCCAATAAACCACACCGAGGCAAAGCGCCAGAAACCCTGCCGTCGCGGCAATGCTGACGGCGATGTTGACGTCGGCAACGCCGTAGAAGGCCCAGCGGAAGCCGCTAATCAGGTACACGACCGGATTGGCCAAGGTGATCTTCTGCCAGAGTTCAGGCAGCATGTTGATCGAGTAGAAGGTGCCGCCCAGAAACGTGAGCGGTGTAATGATCAGCATTGGCACGATCTGCAGCTGCTCGAAGCCCTTGGCCAGCACACCTAGGATGAAGCCGAACAGGCAGAACGAGACCGACGTCAACACCAGAAAGGTCAGCATCCAGAGCGGATGCTGGATGTCGAACGGCACGAACAGGCGCGCGGTGGCGAGTATGACAAGCCCGATGATCACCGATTTGGTGGAGGCAGCCCCCACATAGCCCAGCACGGCTTCAATCGGCGAAACCGGCGCGGAGAGCAATTCGTAGATCGTGCCCGCCCATTTCGGCATGTAGATGCCGAACGAAGCATTGGACACGCTTTCGGTCAGGATCGAGAGCATGATGAGGCCCGGCACGATGAAGGCGCCGTAGCTGATCCCGTCGATCGCCACCATGCGCGAACCGATGGCCGAGCCGAAGACGATGAAATAGAGCGAAGTCGACAACACCGGCGAGAACAAGCTCTGCCCAAGCGTGCGGAACCAGCGCGCCATCTCGAAACGATAAATCGCGTGAACGCCGTGGAGGTTCATGGCGCGCGCTTCAGCGGCTTCACGCGCGAGGCGATCTCGCGACCTTTTTCAAGCTCCGCCTTGGACAAATCATAGGCGGCCTGCAGATTCATCCAAAACCCGGCTGTGGCGCCGAAATAGCGCGCCAGACGCAGCGCCGTGTCGGCGGTGACCGCGCGTGGATTCTCGGCGCGAATGATATCGCCGATGCGTGTCGCCGGCACCCCAAGCTCAATCGCGAGCCTATTGGCGGACAGCCCAAGCGGCGCCATGAATTCCTCTTTCAACACTTCGCCGGGATGTGTGCGTATGCGCGGCACGCGTTCCTCCTAGTGATAATCGACGATTTCAACGTCTTCCGCGCCCGAGGCCGTCCAGCGGAAGCAGATGCGGAACTGGTCGTTGATCCGAATACTGTATTGACCCTTGCGATCGCCCTTCAGCGCCTTCAGCCGATTTCCCGGAGGGCTGAGCAGATCGCCGACGACTTGAGCGGCGTCCAGCATATCCAACTTGCGGAGCGCCAACTTCGCGAACGCCCGCCAAGGCCGCGGAACCACTCCGTCAAGGTGCAGCCGCCGCACCGCTTCGTCCTTGTAGGACGCAATCGCCATATATGCTACCTCACGTTATACGTCAAGCGTTATAGCCTCATCGCGCCCTCACCAGTTCCACGAAAATATCCTCCAGCGAGCTTTGTTCGGTGTGCAGATCTTTGAAGTCGACCCCGAGTTCGTCCAACCGACGCAGCAGGCCCGCGATGCCGGAATGTTCCGCGTTGGCGTCGAAAGTGTAGATAAGCTTGTTGCCGCCGCTTGCCAGCTCGAGCGCATACTCGCCAAGCCCGGCCGGCAGCGCCGCCACCGGCGCCGGCAAGTCCAGCGTCAACTGTTTCTTACCGAGCTTCTTCATCAGCGCGGCCTTTTCCTCGACCACGATGAGTTCGCCCTTGTTGATGACGCCGACGCGGTCGGCCATTTCCTCGGCTTCCTCGATATAATGCGTGGTGAGGATGATGGTGACGCCGCCCTCGCGCAGCCGGCGCACCATCGCCCACATGTCCTGGCGCAATTCCACGTCCACGCCGGCGGTGGGCTCATCCAGGAACAGAATGATTGGCTCGTGGCTGAGCGCTTTGGCTATCATCACCCGGCGTTTCATGCCGCCGGACAGCTCCATGATCTTGGCATCGCGCTTCTCCCATAGCGAAAGCTCGCGCAGCACTTTTTCCAGATGCGCCTCGTTAGGAGGGAACCCGAACAGGCCGCGCGAGAAGCGCACCGTGTCGATCACGCGCTCGAATGCGTCGGTGTGCAATTCCTGCGGCACCAACCCGATCTTGGCGCGCGCGCACTTGTAGTCGGCGATGATATCGTGACCATCGGCGACAATGCTTCCGCCCGAGGGCTTTACAATGCCGCAGATGATGGAGATCAGCGTGGTCTTGCCCGCGCCGTTGGGGCCNNGCGAAGATCTCGCCCTTGGCGATCTCAAGGCTTGTCGGCTTCAGCGCGACCACGCCGGAGGCGTAGATCTTCGAAACGTCGCGGATGGAAAGGATAGGGTGCAAGGGGGACTCGTCGGCGGAAAGCGCCGACATAACCGCGTATGACGGCCGAGGCTAGAGCCGGCGAGGTTGAGCGTCCTCAATGCGCGGCGGGCTGTCGCGATCACAGTCTTGAGCGTGGAGGATATTCCATGCGTGCGGAATTGCTGGCAGGCGCCGTGATCGCAACCGCGCTCGCCGCGTGCGCCGCGCAGCCCGCGCCAGGACCG
>DPWD01000335.1 GCA_003526465.1 Hyphomonadaceae bacterium | reverse complement strand
CCGGCGGGGACGCCGGCGGTCCATATTCACACCGCCCGCATGGACACAATCTTGCCCGGCTTACGCGGCGGCTCGCCTTTCGGGAGCTTATCCACGTGCTCCATGCCTTCGATCACTTCGCCCCAGATCGTGTACTTGCCGTCTAGGAAGTCAGCGTCGTCGAAGCAGATGAAGAATTGCGAATTCGCCGAGTTTGGGTTGTTGGAGCGCGCCATCGAGCACACGCCGCGCACGTGGGGTTCATCCGAGAATTCCGCTTTTAGGTCGGGCCGCTTCGAGCCGCCGGACCCGGTCCCCGTGGGATCGCCGCCCTGAGCCATGAAGCCCTCTATGACGCGGTGAAACACCACCCCGTCATAGAAGCCCTCGTTTGCCAGCTCGCCGATCCGCGCCACGTGCCCGGGCGCCAGATCGGAACGAAGTTTGATGGTCACCTCGCCGGTTTCCAGCGCCAGCGTCAGTTTATGAAAGGAATGATCGACCACCAACGTCTCTCTCTGTTTTCTTCGCGCGGCACCCGCGCGGGGATTTGTACGTCGCACACGGAAAAATCCGCGCGTCGATCGTTGCGCGTATCCTCGACCAGGTCGCGGAAGCGCGGCCCGTCGCTGCGCAGCACATAGATCGGCGCCCGCTCCGCTTCCGGCAGGTCGGCCGCAACGCGCACCGCCAGCATCCGGTCCGGCGTGGCAGGCGGTTCGCCAACCGCGATGTGCTCGACGGCGTCTTGCCCCCACACCACGCGGCCGAAAGCCGAGTAGGTTTTGTTGAGCGAAGCGCGCGCGCCCAGCATGATGAAGAACTGGCTGTTAGCTGAGTTGGGCGCCTGCGAACGCGCCATCGAGACTACGCCGGGGCAGTGGAGCACGTTGGAAAGCACACGGTTTCCGCGCGCGAACGGAATCTGCGCGTCCGGCTGGGTTTGGATCGGCAGCGTCTTGTAAAAACCGATCGGCCCATCGGACTGCGCCGCCGCTTGGATAAACGGCATGTCTAGCCCGCGTCGGAAAGTGAATTCCTCGGCCAGGTCAGGCAAGTTCGACGCCCCCTCGCCGGTGCCGAATGGGTCGCCGGTCTGGGCCATAAATCCAGAGATCACGCGGTGGAAGCTGAGCCCGTCATAAAAGCCCGCCCGCGCCAACGCCGTGATGCGCTCGACATGGCGCGGCGCTACTTCCGGATAGAGTTCGATCACGATGCGCCCGTGCACGGTGTCGATGTAGAGCGTGCTCGCGGGATCGAGCACGCGCCAATTGCGCGGATCGGGCGCGCCCTCGGCCGCCGCGGCGCCGACCAAACCAAGCGCGCACAAGGCGGCTGCAAGAATTCCATTCAAGCGCATCAAGACACCCCGAATTTCGCCTTCAGACGCCGTTCTACCTCCTCGGGCACGAATTGCGCGACATTTCCTTGCAGTCGCGCGATTTCTTTCACTAGCCGCGACGCGATCGCCTGGTGCGTCGCATCGGCCATAAGAAAAACCGTTTCGATCGCAGGATTAAGCTTCTGGTTCATGCCCACCATGGCGAATTCGTACTCGAAGTCAGCGACAGCTCGAAGTCCTCTGACGATGATTTGCGCCCCAACGCTCTCGGCGAACTTCATCAGCAATGTGTCAAAAGGTTGAACGACGATCTCGGCGCCGCCTTTAATCTTAGCGCACTGCTCTTGGACCATCTCTAGCCGCTCCGGCAGCGTGAACAGCGGGCCCTTGTCCTGGTTGATCGCCACCCCGATCACCAGCCGGTCTACCAGGGTGGCGGCCCGGGTGATGATGTCGACGTGCCCGTTGGTGAGCGGATCGAAGGTGCCGGGATAAAGGCCGACGCGCTTGGGCTTGCTCACACCGCTCACACCGCGCCCTCCTCGCCATTATCCCCGCCCAACGCCTCCAGACGCTCAGCGGCGACCACATGTTCGTCCTCGGCGACATTGATCAGGATAACACCCTGGGTGGCTCTGCCGGCGATGCGAATTTGATCGATCGGCGTGCGGATCAGCTGGCCTTTGTCGGTCACCAGCAGCAATTCCTCGTCCTGGTGCACAGGGAACGATGCGGTAATGCGCGCGTCGCCCGTGAGTTTGTGGGCGATCAGACCTTTGCCGCCGCGCCCGGTGACGCGGTATTCGTAGGAGGAGGCGCGCTTTCCAAGGCCCGAAGAGGTCACGGTCAGCACGAATTGCTCTTGCGTCTTGAGCCAAGCCAAGCGCTCGAATGGAACCTCGGCTACCTCGCCCGCATCCTCGCCTGCTTCCGGCTCGACCTCAGCTCCGTCGCGCGCGCCGGCGTCCCACTTGAAATAAGCGCGCGCCTCGGCGGAGGTGACGTCGACATGCTTGAGCACGCCCATGCCGATGACGCTGTCGCCGTCCTCCAATCTTATGCCGCGATTGCCGGTGGAGGTTCGTCCTGAGAATACGCGCACTTCCGGCACGGCGAAGCGGATGCATTGGCCGTTGGCGGTAGTGAGCAAAATGTCCTCATTCTCCGAACAAATCTGCACGTCGACGATGCCATCGCCTTCGTCGGGCTTCATGGCGATCTTGCCGTTGCGGTTAACCTGCACGAAGTCGGAGAGCTTGTTGCGCCGAACTCCGCCAGAGCGGGTGGCGAACATCACGTCGAGCTTGTCCCAATCGCGCTCGTCCTCCGGCAGCGCCATCACCGAAGTAATGGTTTCGCCCTGTTCCAGCGGAAACAGATTGACCAGTGCGCGGCCCTTAGTGCGCGGATCGCCCTGCGGCAGGCGCCACACTTTCATCTTGTAGGCCATACCGGCTGAGGAGAAGAACAGGATGGGCGCGTGGGTGGAGGCCACGAACACTCTGGTGACGAAATCCTCGTCCTTCATCGCCATGCCGGCGCGGCCTTTGCCGCCGCGCCGTTGGGTGCGGTAAAGCGCCAGCGGCGTCCGCTTGACGTAGCCGCCATGAGTGACGGTGACGACCATGTCCTCGCGCGGGATCAGTGCTTCGTCGTCGATCTCGCCTTCGGATTCCGAGATCGAGGTGCGCCGGGGCCCGCCGAATGCTTGCTTCACGTCGTTGAGTTCGCCGCGAATGATCGCGAGAATGCGTTCGCGCGAGGCGAGGATCGACAGTAATTCCTTGATTTCCTCGGCGATCTCGTTGGCCGCCTTGGCGATGTCGTCGCGGCCAAGCCCGGTGAGGCGCGACAATTGCAGCGCCAGGATCGCGCGCGCCTGTTCGTCCGACACGCGAATGCGTCCTGCCTCGCTCACCGTCGTGCGCGGATCGGCGATCAAAGCGATCAGCGGCATCATGTCGCCGACGCCCCAATCGCGCGCCACCAAGCGCTCGCGCGCGGTGGTTGGGTCGGGGCTCTCGCGGATGAGTTTGATCACGTCGTCGATATTGGCGACGGCGATGGCGAGGCCAACCGTCTCGTGGCCGCGCTTCCTGGCCTTGGCCAATCGGAACTTGGTGCGCCGCGTGACCACCTGCTCGCGGAACGACAAGAACGCCCGCAGCAGCGCCGGCAACCCCAATTGCTCGGGCTTGCCGGCGTTGAGCGCCAGCATGTTGACGCCGAAGGAAGTCTGCAGCGCCGAGTAGCGATAGAGCTGGTTGAGCACGACATCGGCCACAGCATCGCGCTTCAATTCGACGACGACCCGCACGCCGAAACGGTTGGATTCATCGCGCACCTCGTGGATGCCCTCGATGCGCTTTTCCTTTACCTGCTCACCGATGGCCTTCACCATCTCGGCCTTGTTCACCTGATAAGGAATTTCGGTGAACACCAAGGCTTCGCGGCCTCTAATAGTTTCGGTGTGATGCTTGGCGCGAATAATCACCGAGCCGCGGCCCGTCAGCAGCCCAGCACGCGCGCCTGAGCGGCCGATAATCTCGCCGCCGGTTGGGAAGTCCGGGCCAGGCACGATGTCGAGAAGCTCAAGCTCGGAGATCGCGGGATTGTCGATCATAGCCAATGTGGCGTCGACGATTTCAGAGAGATTGTGCGGGGGGATGTTGGTGGCCATGCCGACGGCGATGCCGCCCGCGCCATTTACTAGCAGGTTGGGAAACTTTGCCGGCAGAACGCTCGGCTCCTTGCGCGAGCCGTCGTAATTGTCGACAAAATCGACCGCGTCTTCGTCGATATTGTCGAGTAGCGCGCGCGCGGCTTTCGCCAAGCGGCTTTCGGTGTAGCGCATCGCCGCCGGCGCATCGCCATCCATCGAGCCGAAATTTCCCTGCCCGTCGATCAACGGCAGGCTCATCGAGAAATCCTGCGCCATGCGCACCAGCGACATGTAGATCGCGAGGTCGCCATGGGGGTGGTAGCGGCCCATCACTTCGCCGACGGTGTTGGCGGATTTCCGGTACGATTTGTCGTGCGTGTTGCCGGCTTCGTCCATGCCGAAGAGGATGCGCCGATGCACCGGCTTGAGGCCGTCGCGCGCATCGGGGAGCGCGCGCGAGACGATCACGCTCATCGCGTAATCGAGGTACGAGCGCTTCAGCTCGTCCTCGATGGAGATGAGTGAGACGCCTTTCGGCAGGGAGGGCCCGCCTGGATCGGCGGGATCGGACGTGTCGGTCACGGGCTTGGATTAAATCTTGGTTGGCTTGGGGTTTGGGCAGGCGAGTGAACTCGCCCTCGATTCCCGTGCAAGCTAGCATCGCCGATCTGTTGCAGCAAACCGAGGAGAACCCCGTTGCGCCTGCTGGTCATTCTTGTTTTTGCCGGATTTTTGGGTGGCTGCGCGCTGCTGAGCATGTTCGACGGCGACAACCCGCCCCCGCCGCCGCCGCCAGCCCCCCGCACGGTCTGGATCGTGGGCCTGGACGGGCGCGCGATTGGCCAGGCGACCTTCACCGAGGGGGCGGGGGGCGTGTTGATTCGGTTGGAGATTTCGGAGGGCAGCTTGTCCCCTGGCTGGCACGGCGCACATGTGCACCAAAGCGGAAATTGCAGCGATTTCGCCCAAGGCTTCGCCGCCGCCGGGGCCCACGCCGGTCACAGCCCGGCCGCCCTGCACGGATTGCTCAACCCGGTTGTTGGAGAGGCCGGCGATCTGCCGAACCTGTTCGCTCCCTCCGCTGGAGGCTTCGGGGTGGAGTTTTTCAGCCAACGGCTGACGCTGCTGACGAGTTCGCGCGATGGGCGCATGCCCATGCTGGATCGCGACGGCTCGGCCTTGGTTATTCACGCAGGCGGGGACGACCACGTGACCCAGCCGATCGGCGGAGCCGGCTCGCGCGTGGCCTGCGCAGCGCTGTCCTGAATAACCCTTCGGCGCAATAGCGCGTGACCGCACGCGCCGGGCGGCCTATCTGATCGGCGCAAAACGGGGGCGCGCGAGCCGTGACGGGAGCGTTTTCTTGCCAGATGTGCGCTGGGCTGCGGACGGCCGGCGCACATCGCGTCAGCGAAATGCTGTTTGGGCGGCGAACGTCGTTTGACTATCTCGAATGCGCCGACTGCATGAGCGTTCAGATCGCGGCGGCGCCCGCCGATCTCGCCAGCTATTACCCTGCGGGCTATTATTCCTACGATTCCACGCGCGTGGGCTTGTTCAAGCGAATGCGGCAAGGCTTGCGGTGCAACCTTGTCCTGTTCGCGCCGGCGCCCGTTAGCGCATGGGCGGCCGGGGGCAAGAGCGACATTCTGTATCCGCTTCTGCGAAAAGCCGGCGTCAAGCGCGCGAGCCGCATTCTCGACATCGGATGCGGCGGCGGCGCGCTGCTGCGCGGGCTGGCGCGCGCGGGACTTCCGCATCTGCTCGGCGCCGATCCCTATATCGAAGCCGACATCGAGACGCCTGAGGGCGTTAAGCTGGTTAAGCGCTCCGTGCACGAGGTGCGCGGCCAATTCGACCTCATCATGTTCAACCACAGCCTGGAGCATGTCCCCAGCCCCGCGGCCGATCTGGCGGCGGCGCGTGAGCTCCTTGCCGAGGACGGCTGTTGCCTGGTCCGTATTCCCCTGGTCGGGAGCTTCGCCTGGAGGGAATATGGAATCCATTGGTACGGGCTTGACGCGCCTCGCCACCTGGCGCTGCCCAGCCGACAAGGGATGGGGCAGGTGGCGACGCGCTCAGGCTTCCGCGTCGAGGAGGTGATCTTCGACTCCACGGCGATGCAATTCATGGCGAGCGAACTCTACCGCCGCGACATCCCGCTTGCGCAGCTCACGCCGGAACACTTCACCAAGCGCGAGGTCGCCGAGTTCCGACGCCGCGCGCGCGCCCTCAACGCCGCACACGACGGCGATCAGGGCGCGTTCCTGCTGCGCCGAAATTAGCGGCGGGCCGCGCGTCGCTCTCAGAACGGAATTTCGTCGTCCAGATCCTGGCTGAAGCTCTCGCGCGGGCCATCGGCATTACGCTTGCCGCCAGCCTTGCTCGTGAACGAGCCGCCGCCTTCATCGTCATAGGAGCGCGAGCCGCCGCCTTCGCTCTTGCCATCGAGCATGGTGAGTTCGCCGCGATACTTCTGCAGCACGACCTCAGTGGTGTATTTCTCGGCGCCGGACTGGTCTTGATACTTCCGGGTCTGCAACTGGCCCTCAATGTAAACCTTGGCGCCCTTCTTCAGATATTGCTCGGCCACCTTGGCGATGTTCTCATTGAAAATGACGACGCGGTGCCACTCGGTCTTTTCCTTGCGCTCGCCGGAGTTCTTGTCGCGCCAGGATTCCGAGGTCGCGACCGACAGGTTGGCCACCTTGTTCCCATCCTGCATGGTGCGAATCTCCGGATCGCGCCCCAGATTGCCGACAAGAATGACCTTGTTCACACTGCCCGCCATCGCCCACATCCTCCTGTCTACGCCGCGAATCGCCAGGGCGGCACTCTAGCCTCCAGCCCCTGTGCACAACAAGGACATGCGGCCATTACCATTGCCAATTCGCCAATCTTCGCCCATCTATGACATTGCTGCCGGCGGGTCAGGTTTTCGATGAGTCCGTACCGCACAGATTGGTGCCATCTCGGGACCCACCGCTTTTCTGTCTCGATTTATCCCTGAGAATCGACAATAGTACGTTCAGGTTTTGTTCTTACCTGGTTATTCCAACCTTCCGCAAGAGAAAGTCGCACTGTCGCCCGCCATGGCAGCCCCCCGCCCGCCACGCAAGTCGGCCGCTAAGCCGCCGGAAAGCCTGAAACCCAGGCCGGTGATCGCCGTGCGCGGGGCGCGCGAGCATAACCTGAAGAACGTCGATGTGGATTTGCCGCGCGACCAGCTGGTGGTGATCACCGGGCTGTCGGGTTCGGGCAAGTCGAGCCTGGCCTTCGACACGCTGTATGCCGAGGGCCAGCGGCGCTACGTNNCGCCAGTTCCTGGAGCTGATGCAGAAGCCGGACGTGGATTCCATCGAGGGCCTGTCGCCGGCCATTTCCATCGAGCAGAAGACCACCTCGAAGAACCCGCGCTCCACGGTCGGCACGGTCACCGAGATCTACGACTA
>DPWD01000154.1:3191-4090 GCA_003526465.1 Hyphomonadaceae bacterium | reverse complement strand
CAAGGTCAACAAGGGCGCGACGCTGGCGCGCGCGCGCGTGCGCCGCGCCCTCGAAGCTGCGAATGCTGCTATGCTCAAGGCCGATTGGACCAATCGCGATGAGCAGATCGCGGCGGCGCTCGCCTCGCACGGGCGTGCGGGCGTTCCGCTCTATCTCTATTATCCAACGGGCGGCGCTGNNCTGCCGCAGATTTTGAGCGAAGACTTGATGCTGCAGACAATCGAAGGAGGCCAAAGATGACGCTCTCGAAACGCATGCTGCTGGTTGGCGCCGGGCTTGCCGTGCTGGCGGGAGGCGCCGGTTACGCACTCTTGAGCCAACCGGCGGAGGCCGCAATCGCGACCGGAGGACCGGCGCCTGCCTTCTCCCTGCAGGACGCCAACGGCGCCACGCGCACGCTTGCGGAATTCGCCGGCCGCACGGTGGTGCTGGAATGGACCAATAGCGGCTGCCCCTACGTCCGCAAACACTATGACTCGGGCAACATGCAGGGCCTGCAACAAGAGGCGACAGCTGGTGGCGTGGTTTGGTTGCAAGTGATTTCCTCCGCCCCGGGCGAGCAGGGCCATCTCGATGGCCCCGGCGCACTGGCGCGCGTGCGCACCGATAACGCCCATCCAACCGCCACTTTGCTCGATCCTAGCGGCGCGATGGGCCACGCCTATGGCGCGCGCAATACCCCGCATATGTTCATCATCGGCGGCGACGGGCGCCTGCTTTATCAAGGCGCGATCGACGACCGGCCATCGGCGCGTCCGGCAACGCTCGAAGGCGCCAACAATTATGTGCGCGCGGCGCTGGCGGACATCGCGGCTGGCCGGCCGGTCGCGGTTGCGGAAACCACGCCTTATGGGTGCGGCGTTAAGTACGAGTGAGTTCCTCCCCCGCAAGCGGGGGA
>DPWD01000154.1:2976-3184 GCA_003526465.1 Hyphomonadaceae bacterium | reverse complement strand
CGCTTCGCTCGCGACCTCCCCCGGGGAGGAGCTGGCGCCCCGCTTGCCAGCCTCCGGAAATCCGCCGAAAGCATGCGGCCATGAACACCCTCGTCTCCCCCGAAAAACCGCGCGGCTTTATCGATCGCACTGGCGCGCAGGCCGGTGCCGAGCGGCGTATCGTTGAGGCGGTCGGCGCGGTCTATGAGCAATGGGGCTTCGAGCGGCT
>DPWD01000154.1:0-2951 GCA_003526465.1 Hyphomonadaceae bacterium | reverse complement strand
GTGTTCTCGTTCCAGGACGACGAACGCTGGCTGTCGCTGCGCTACGATCTGACCGCGCCGTTGGCGCGCTATGTGGCGGAGAATTTCGACGCGTTGCCCAAGCCCTACCGCCGCTGGGCCGCAGGCCCGGTGTGGCGCAACGAAAAGCCAGGGCCGGGGCGGTTCCGCGAATTCTGGCAATGCGATGCGGATACGGTTGGCAGCGCTTCGCCCGCGGCGGACGCGGAGATGTGCATGCTTGCCGCCACCGCTTTGGAGGCGATCGGCGTTTCGCGCGGCGAGTACGTTGTGAAAGTCAGTCACCGTCTCTTGCTGGATGGTGCGATGGATGCCCTGGAAATCGCCACTGACCGGCGGCTTACTGTGTTGCGCGCTGTCGACAAACTTGACCGATTAGGGTCCCAAGGTGTCCTTGAGTTGCTCGGCAATGGCAGAAAAGACCAGAGCGGAGACTTCACGAAGGGCGCAGGATTGAGCGGTGCGCACGCCACGATGCTGTTGGCGCTGCTCCAGACGGACGTCGCTCACAACGTCGGTTCCGGGATTCAACCTCGACCGAATGACCTGCAGGTCCAGGGTGGAATCCTATGGCGTCGCCCCAACGAATTCGACGACGAAACATGGGCGCGTTTGATGAACAACGAGATTTTCAATCGCGCCAGCTACCAACTCGACGAGATAAGGAGGCTTGTGGAAGCCTCCGGCTTTGGCCCCGATCGCATTCACACTGACTTCTCAATCGTTCGCGGTCTCGAATACTACACCGGCGCGGTGTTCGAAGCGCAGCTGATCGGCGATGGCGGCGTCAACTTCGGCTCCGTCGGCGGCGGCGGGCGCTATGATGGTTTGGTGTCGCGCTTCCGCAGCGAACCTGTGGCGGCGACTGGCTTCTCCATCGGCGTGTCGCGGCTCGCTGCTGCGATGCAAGCGCAGCAGGCAGCGCAAACTCAAGGCCCGGTGGTGGTGCTGGTGATGGATCAGGCGCGCGTCGGCGATTCCCTCGCCATGGCCGCCGAATTGAGAGCAGCGGGCATTCGCGCGGAGGCTTATCTGGGCGCTGCCGGCATGAAGGCGCAGCTGAAATACGCCGACAAGCGCAACGCGCCCATCGCTGTGATCCAGGGCGGCGATGAACTCGCGCGCGGAACGGTTACGCTGAAAGATCTCGCGCGCGGCGCCGAAATCGCCAAGCTCGCGGGCGAGGATCGCGACGCCTACGCCAAATTGAGAGAGCAGGTGCAAATAGAAATCCCGCGTGGGGAGCTTATTGCTGCGGTGCAAGGCATGCTTCAGGGGAGAAGCGCTTGACGCTGCGCGCTGGCCCAAGCAAAGCTCGCGGCGATCGCTCCGTAGCGTTGCGGGTGATCGCGTTTCGGGGAGGAGACGCCCAGTCAGCGACGCTGTGACGGCCGCGCCCGGAGAAGGCGCGGCCGTCGTTGTTTTACGGCGCCGGGTTCCAGCCCATCACAGCAAGCAGCACAAAGAAACCGACCACGTATGCCGCTGGCACGAACCAGGCCATGCGCAGCCAGAGCAGCACCGACTTCGCTTCCGGGAACATGCTCGCGACCGCAACGCCCGCTGAAGATCCAAACCACATCATAGAGCCGCCAAAACCCACCGTGTAGGCGAGCATGCCCCAATCGTAATTGCCTTGCTGCAACGCCAACGCGGTAAGCGGGATGTTGTCGAACACCGCGGAAATGAAGCCCAGGCTGAACGCGGATTCCCACGATGGCGCGGGCAATTGCTCCACGGGCATCATCGAGGCGGCGAGCACCAGCGAAAGCAGGAACGCCGCGCCTTTGATCGTCTCGGGCATCACCTTCCAATCCGGCGCGCGCAGCGGCCACGCGAGCAGCAACGCGCCCCAAAGCGCTAGCCCAATAACCGGGATCGCGTGCAGCAAGTCAGGCGCAAACAGATTGGCGGCGACATTGGCGCCGATCGCGCTCAACAGCAGCGCAATCACAATCCCCACACGCGCCCAATCGACAACGATGCCGCCGACATCGTGTTTGAGTATCTTGCCATAATGCTGTTGCGCGCGCGCGGCGGGGATCGCGAACACAGCGAACGCGGCAATGGCGCCAACATAAGCGTGCAGCACGTCAAGCGGGCTCTTGCCGGCTATCCACATCATGGTGGTGGTGGTGTCGCCAACCACGGAGCCTGAGCCGCCGGCATTGGACGCGGCGACGATAGCGGCGAGAAAGCCGATATGAACGCGCTTCTGGTAGACATGCGCGGCGATAGTGGCGCCGATCAGCGCGCCGGCGATGTTGTCCAGAAACGCCGAGAGCACGAAAACCATGGCGAGCAGTACAAGCCCGCCGGTCCAATCGTCTGGCAGAATGTCGGGCGCGAGATCGGGCAGCTTGCTCTCCTCGAAATGTCGCGAGAGCAGCGCGAATCCCAAGAGCAGCAGTCCAAGATTGGCGATCTCGACCCAATGATGATCGAGATGAGCCGTAAGACCGGGCAAGCCTGCATGGCCGCTGAAGTCGGAAAACAGAAATTTGTAGGCGATGACTAGCGCAAGGCCGACCACCGCAACCGTGAAGGTGCGGTGATGGAAGATTGCGACACCTAGCAGCGTCAGGGCGAAGAGGATGAATTCCGGAGGAATATTGGCCATGGCGAGGGGAGGCTAAGGGCTGCGCACCTTGGCGCAAGCGAAAGCGGTCGGCCGCGGGTTGATTGGGCGCTGGTTTTCCAGGCGCGCGCCCGCAACGATGGTTCAATCCTGGAGCGCGCGGGGGTGTGATCGGCGGTGCGACGGATTGCAGCAGCAAGGGCCTGGCATCCAGCCACAACGCCGTAAGTCGGTTATCCGCAAAGAATTGTGCCTGGTGACCCCCGGTTCCCGGCTGCCCGCGCACGCGCTAAGGGGCAGGGTTGTTGCGCTTCCGTCACAAAATGGTTGCTTATTCTACAAACGCCTCCACTAG
>DPWD01000344.1:8334-8999 GCA_003526465.1 Hyphomonadaceae bacterium | reverse complement strand
CTGGAGTGGTTCCGCGCACCTTTGCTGCTCGGAGCGGAGGGCCGCCCCGCGGTCGGCGCGCTGGCTTTGGAGAGCTTGGCGCAGGCCCCTGCCTGGCGGCGGGTTGCGCTGCGCGAACTTGGCCCCGATCTCTGGGAGAGCTACGAGCGGGTCTGAATGTTCACCGGCATTGTAACTGCGTTGGGGAAGGTGGCCGCCGTCGAGCGCCGCGAGGGGCTGGTGCGTCTCGACGTCGAGAGCGCCTATGACCCCGCAAGCGTCGAGATAGGCGCTTCGATCGCCCATGACGGGTGTTGTCTCACTGTTGTGGAGACCGCCTCGCGCTCTGGGGGAGGCATGATCCACATCGTGGAGGTGGCCGCGGAGAGTTTGGCGCTGACCACGCTGGGCGCGCTCAAGCTCGGCGACGAGGTGAATCTCGAACGTTCGCTTCGCGTCGGCGACGAATTGGGCGGCCATATCGTGCAGGGCCATGTCGACGGGCTGGGTGAAGTGCTCTCAGTTGTGCAGGATGGCGAAGGCTGGCGCTTGCGCATCAAGCCGCCAAGCGAGATCAACCACCTGATCGCCACCAAAGGCTCGATTGCGGTGGCGGGCGTATCGCTGACGGTGAACGAAGTCGACGCGGAAGGCTTCGGCATGCTGATCATTCCCCATACCTGGAG